>CBDUZM010000472.1:0-3081 GCA_965371685.1 uncultured Spirochaetaceae bacterium
AAAACAAAATGACAAGGATAAAACTGGATGAAGATGTGGATGGGAAACTCTGGATCATTCAAAAGAATATCATCAGAGAATACCAGGAAGAGTCTAAAACCCCGCCCAAAAGAGGTGAGGAATAGAATCCACAGGTAAGATATGAAAGCGAAAAGCATCTATTACAACGGCAGCATCCTTACAGTCGATGGCAATGAAAGCATTCAGCAGGCTTTCGCCGTCCATGATGATAAATTTATCGCGGTGGGCGCCAATAGAGAGATCTTGAATCTTGCCGGCCCCGGCACTGTCAAGATCGATCTGGAAGGAAAAACCGTAATACCGGGTTTGAACGAGGGACACTGCCATCCGCAGATGGCCTCTTTGAGTGAAGAGGATCAGGAAATTCCCGATGTATCGACCCTCTCCGATCTCCTGGAATGGATACGGGAGCAGGCGGCGGAAAAACCGCCGGGGGAATGGATCGTGCACCCGAAGATGTTCTTCACCAGGCTGCGTGAGCTAAGATCGCCGACAAAGGATGAGCTCGATGCGGCTGCACCGGAAAATCCTGTGTTTCTCGACGGTACCTACGGCGGTGTTATAAACGAGGATGCGCTGAAGAGGAGCGGTATCACATCGAGCACTGAACATCCCGGCGTGCTGAAAGACAGTGCTGCGGGAAAGCCGACCGGCTTTCTGCGGAGCTCTGCTTTCCCCCTTCTGAAAGGACTGCCGCAGAAGCAGTATAGCCGCGGTCAGAGGCTTCGGGCTCTCTCTGAAATCATTAGAAGGTATAACCGGGTCGGCATTACAAGTTTCAACGATACGATCGAATCAGTCGACGATTGGAATCTGTACCATGAGCTGCTCGACAGCGGCAGGCTCTCAGCCCGAGCCTATTTTAATTACCTGCCTGCCAGGTTCAAGACAAACGCAGAGCTCAAAGAGCACCTCGAAAACACAGGTTACTGCACAGGATCCGGGAACGAGTGGATTCTGATGGGCCCTTATAAAATAATCCTCGACGGGGGAATCCTGACGGGCACTGCATTCTTGAGAGAACCCTGGGGCGAGAAAGCGGGAGAAATATTCGGCATTGAAGATAAAGAATATCGGGGGATGAAAACTTGCAAAACTGTAGACGAAGTTGCCGGCATAATACGTACCGCCGGCGACCTGGACTGGTCCCTTACCGCTCATGTAACGGGCGACGGGGGTGTCGATATGCTCCTCGCTGCCTATAAAGCTATAATGGAGGATCGGGGGAAAAGATCATCTTACAGCGGGAGGCTGTCTATCATTCACGGCAACTTCTTCCATCCCGACGCCATTAAGCTGTGCAGAGAGCTCTCCGTCTTCCTGGACATCCAGGCTGCCTGGTACTACAAGGATCTCGACGCCATGCTTGCCATACTCGGGAGGGAAAGGGTCAGGTTCTTCCATCCCTACCGTTCCATTCTGGACGCAGGTTTGACTATCTGCAGCGGATCGGACCACATGGTAAAACTCGATTCAAGAGCTTCAATCAACCCGTACAATCCCTTTCTCGGCATGTATGTGCTGACTACACATATTACCGAGCGGGGCGTCTGCTTCATGCCGGAAGAAAGCATGAGCAGGATGGAAGCGCTTGCAACCTACACCATCAACGGCGCCCGCAAGAGCGGAGAGGCGGACATCAAAGGTTCCATTGAAGCCGGCAAGCTGGCGGATTTTGCCGTGCTTAAAAAAAGCTTTCTGAAATGCACTGACGAAGAGCTGCAGGACATGGAAGTGGATATAACGGTGCTTGGAGGAAAAACAGTTTATCAAGAAGGATCGGACACCCGGAAGCGTGTGTCTTGATGGAAAAACAAACATAACATACATGAGGAGTTAAAAGATGAGAATCGTGATTATGACAGATATGGAAGGTGTGAGCGGCGTTGTCTCTTTTGAAGACCAGGGCTATCCGACCGGAAAGTATTATGAACAGGCCAAGAAACTCTGCACAGCTGAGATCAATGCTGCAGTAGAAGGTCTCGTGGCGGAAGGTGTTGACGATATTCTGGTAATCGACGGCCACGGGCCTGGCGCCGTATCCTTTGAAGACCTGCATCCTGCGGCAAAGCTAGCGCATGGCAGGTCGGGAACCGTCACCAAGCTCTGGAAAAAGATCGTATCCGAGTACGATGCCACCATCATAATAGGCCAGCATGCAATGGCCGGGACCAAAGGGGGGACTCTCAACCATACCCAGAACTCGAGGGGTGTGGATTACTACAAACTTAACGACCGTTACATAGGAGAGATAGCCCAATGGGCGCTCTACTGCGGAGGATTGGGCGTCCCTCTCGTCTTCCTGAGCGGGGACGAGGCTGCCTGCAGAGAAGTTGAAGAACTCATCCCGGGCATGACCACGGCGGCGGTAAAAACCGGCCTTGGACGATTATACGCAATTTCTCTCTCACAGGAGGAAGCCCACAGCAGGATAAGAGAAGGGGTGAAGGAGGCTTTGAAGAAACAGAACGAGAAGCCTCTGCCGCCTCTGGTCTGGAAGGGGCCTTTTGTGCTGGAGAAGAGATTCATGATAACAGAGCTCGCTGATTCGACCCTCGGCAGGCCGGAATACGAACGGGTAGACAATCAGACTGTTCGCATTAAATCAGATAATATCCTGGATATTATATACAGGTAACAGTGGAGGCGGGAAGGTGAAAATAGTCGTATTGGATGGATGTGTTCTGAATCCGGGTGACAATCCCTGGGACGAAATCGAGGCTTCGGGGGAGCTTATGGTCCATGATCGCACATCGCCGGATAAGATTCTCGAGCGTTCACGCGGTGCAGAGATCCTTCTCACAAACAAAACACCGATAACCCGGGAAACCATAGATCATCTTCCTGAACTCCGGTATATCGGAGTGCTCGCCACGGGTTACAATGTCGTGGATGTTCAAGCTGCGGCGGAAAAGAAAATACCGGTCACCAATGTGCCTGTCTACGGCACCAATTCCGTGGCCCAGTACGTCTTTGCCCTTTTGCTGGAGCTGTGTCACCAGGCAGGGCAACACAGCCGGGCCGTTGAAGAGGGCGAATGGGCAAAAAGCCCCGATTTTT
>CBDUZM010000473.1:0-3077 GCA_965371685.1 uncultured Spirochaetaceae bacterium
TACGTAGAACGGGTGAATTAACTATTCCGCCGGGTTTCATCAACAAACAAATTCGGTTTAATTTTAATAACCACAACCTGATGTTCAACCTCTCTCAATCTCTGTTCAGCAGTTTTACGGTGGATCAGGGATCGGAGCTTCTGCTCAATACCCTGGTGCGGTGTGTTGATTTGGGTGGTTCTGCAAACCTTCTCGATGCAGGATGCGGGACCGGCGTGCTTGGGATATGTTTAAAAAAAGCTTTTCCCCATCTAAAGCTTCTCGGTATCGACCGGGATGCATTAGCGGTGCTTTTTTCCAGGGTCAATGCCCGTATGAACGGAATGGAGGATGCGAAATTTATCGGTCGTCTGGGCGCCGGATCGGCCTCGATGGGCGAATGGTCCGGAATTGTGTGCAACCTGCCGGCCAAAGCGGGAGAGCCTGTTTTAAAGTCGCTCATCCATTCTCTGGCGTACGCTGTCGACCTTTCAGGCTTTGTGGGAATCGTGATTGTCAGCACCCTCGAGAAGCTTGCCGCCCGGGCGATTTCTGAGTGCGGCAGCCGGATCATTGCACGAGTGAATGGTTCGCGGCACACGGTGTTTATCTACGGTAAAGGTATGATCATGGAGAGCTTCGAATCAAATGACCCGGATCTCTCTTCATATATTAGAACACAGACCGGTTTCGCGTCTCACGGCATAAGCTGCAGGCTGGAGACTGTATTCGGCCTCGCCGATTTCAACACCGTGGGTTACGGCACGAATCTTGTTTTGGATCTTCTTGACAGTGTCCAGCCTGTGGGGAACGCTGTTTTCTGGAATCCGGGACAGGGACACGCACCCGTTTTCCTTTATAATCGAAGCGGCGGGCAGGTTAAGTCTTTAACCCTGGCAGGAAGGGACCTTTTATCGCTGGAGATATCCCGCGCGAATCTGCGCAGCGCCGGACAGAATGAAAAATCCATAAAAATTATTCATACTCCTTTCCCCTGCGGGACTGCGTATAAGGGAGATTTAGTCGTCTATTGCCCCAATCCGGAACCGGAATCTGCTCTTTATGACACCCTTATCTCGCGGCTTTCCTCGTGGGTAAAACCGGGAGGTATACTGGTGATTGTCTCGAGGAGTGCGGCAATGTTCCGTATCCTGCAGCGGAAGAGAGATTTAATATCGGTCCGTGATATAAAGAGACGGGGTTTCAGGGGGGTGATTCTGGAAAAAAAGGTCGGATAGATCTTGTAAATAGTTGACAAAGATAATAATATAAGAAAAGCAGTGTGAAGAATCAGGATGCGCAGCAGAATTTTACAGAATCTTATGTCCCTTGTCGGCAAAACACCCATGGTGTATCTCGATAAGCTTGCTGAAAACAGCAATGCCCGAATAGCCGCCAAGCTGGAGTTCTTTAATCCCACGGGAAGCGTCAAAGATAGGATAGTTCTCAATATGCTGAACGACGCTGAAAAACGCGGCTTGCTGAAACCGGGCAGTGTAATAATCGAGTCGACCAGCGGAAACACAGGTATAGGTCTCGCGAGTTTCTGTGTCATCAAAGGCTACCGCCTTATACTCACCATGCCCGATACGATGAGTCATGAGAGGAGACAACTTCTCAGTGCATATGGAGCGGAGCTTATCATTACGCCCGGTGAAAGGGGTATGAGGGGTTCGATTGAGAAAGCGGAGGAACTGATGGAAACTTTTCCGCACACTTTTATGCTGCAGCAGTTCAACAATCCATCCAATCCGGAAGCTCACGAACGAACCACGGCGGTGGAAATATGGGATGATACCGATAATGCCGTTGATGTTGTGGTGGCAGGTGTCGGGACAGGCGGAACAATTACGGGTGTGGGCAGGTCCTTGAAAAAGAAGAAGAAAGATGTCAAGATTGTGGCGGTTGAGCCGGCCGTTTCTCCCGTGCTGTCAGGGGGGAAACCGGGCAAGCATGGCATGCAGGGAATCGGCGCCGGTTTTATACCGCGGACCTATGACAGCAGCGTAGTGGATGAGGTAATTCGAGTGAAGGACGATGAGGCTGTCCGGATTTGCAGGAAACTGGCCAGGGAAGAGGGTATACTGGCAGGAATTTCTTCCGGTGCTGCTGCCTGTGCAGCGTTGAAGCTCTCGGAAAGAGAGGAAAGCAAAGGAAAGCTCATCGTTGTCATTTTCCCTGACGGTGGGGAAAAATACTTAAGCATGGGGTTGTACGAATGAGATTAACGACAAAAGGACGTTATGGGGTCAGGGCGATTATAAACTTGGCAGCGGCGTATGCTAATCGCCCCATTTCCATCAAGACCATAGCTTCGGAGGAAGGAATATCTCCGGAGTTCCTTGAGCAAATATTCTTCAGGTTGAAGAAAACCGGAATCATCAGCTCGGTCCGCGGTCCCGGCGGCGGTTTTGTACTGAGCAGGAAAACCTCGGATATCTCTGTCAAGGAGATTCTGGACGCGGTAGGAGAAACTACCTTTCCAACGCCGTGCACATATTCCGATGATTGTGAATCGTGTGACCGGAAGGAGAAGTGCGTGATGGTGGACACATGGAAGGCGTTTTCAGACCTGATAGAAGGATTCCTGAAAAATCTTACCGTCAAAGATATATTGGATAAAAGCGGAGTCAAATATTACGAGGACATCAAAGCAGACCAGAATTTCTCTATTTAATAATTGGTAATATCTCGACAGGCGGCGGAAATGCTCCGAAACCAATAATTCTCATTTTGCGCCATTTAATCAGATGTTGATTATATCAAATCCTTTCAACCCAAAGTACTTTGCGGATTCAAGCATGATTTTGTCGTGACTGTAGACCGATTTAAAGCCGTTGCCGGCTGCACTTGCGAGATGAAGCGCGTCACCCGATTTCGGAAACGGCGTGCATGAAATTGCTTTTACCGTGTTGCACGCCAGAGCAACAATCTCTTTTGTAATCGGAAGCCAGGTCCAGATAAGTGACTCCTCGTCGGTTTTGATGCTGTTCAAAACACTGTTATATTGATTGGAATCAAGCCGGCCTTCTCGATAGTGCCTTGTTTATAGCGCTACAGAGCTCGAGCCGGCCGTGGAGAGAGCAGCATAGGCCGGG
>CBDUZM010000474.1:0-3077 GCA_965371685.1 uncultured Spirochaetaceae bacterium
TTGTTGAAGGGAAAAAAGCAGAAGAAGATAAACTTGAGCTGCAGGATCAGTTGAGGCATGCCGACAGATTGGCTACCACCGGCCAGCTTGCTGCAGGAATAGCGCACGAGCTCAATGAACCTCTCAGTAATATCCTTGGATTTGCCCAGCTTGCAAAGAAAAATCCGATAATACAAAAACAGACGGTCAAGGATCTTGATAAAATTATCGAAGCCTCGCTTCATGCAAGAGAAGTTGTCAAAAAGCTGTTGGTATTTACACGTCAGATACCTGCAAGAAAGAGTAGAGTTAATCTGAACCAGATTGTTACAGACGGACTTTATATTCTTGAATCACGCTGCAGGAAAGAGGGTATTGATCTTGTTCGTGTTCTTTCTCCGGAACTCCCCGACATCATTGCAGATCCGACACAGATGAACCAGGTGTTGATAAATCTTGTTGTTAATTCCATCCAGGCAATGCCGGAGGGTGGTAAGCTCACGGTGCGGACAATTTGCAAAAAAGAGAGTGTATCCCTCATCGTGAAAGACAACGGTACGGGAATGAGTGAAGAGGTTGTCAAACAGATTTTCGTTCCTTTCTTTACTACAAAGGAAGTCGGAGAAGGCACAGGTCTCGGCCTTGCCGTTGTTCATGGAATTGTGACATCTCATGGAGGCGCAGTTAAGGTCGACAGCAGGATTCATCATGGAACCAGTTTCGAGATTACATTGCCTTTAGGCAATAATAAAGATTGAAAGAGAAATCGGGAAAATGAAACCCACAGATGAAAAAGAAAGTATATTGGTTGTTGACGACGCTCTCAATACTCTGGAAGTCCTCCAGAGAAATTTAACCTCTCAGAAATACAAGGTTTTTACCGCTAATAATGTTGCAGGCGCTGTTAATATTCTTGAGACCACGCCGATCGACCTTGTTATCACCGATCTTAAAATGCCCGGCGCAAGCGGCCTCGATCTTATTCGTCATGTAAGGGAAAATTATATAAATACCGAAGTGATGATGATAACCGGTTATGCTACCGTCAACAGCGCTGTAGAGGCGGTCAAAACAGGGGCTGAGGAATATTTGTCTAAACCATTTACAGACGAGGAACTTTTAACTGCTGTTCGACGGACGCTTGATAAATTGTATATGCGTAGAGCCGGTCAGGAATACTCCCGGGAATCGGATAGTGCATACCGGGGTTTTATCGGTAAGTCTGAAACCATACGAAGGGTTTTTAGGGCTGTAACAAAGGTATCTTCGACAATGGCGACTGTTCTTATAACCGGCGAAAGCGGTACCGGAAAAGAGCTTGTAGCCAGGGCAATTCACTATAACAGTGACAGGGCTTCGGCCCCCTTTGTCGCTGTTAACTGCGGTTCCATTCCGGAGGGTCTTTTTGAGAGTGAGCTTTTTGGATATGTGAAAGGAGCTTTTACGGGAGCAGACCAGTCCCGTGCAGGATTCTTTCAAACAGCCGATGGCGGCACAATATTCCTGGATGAAATCAGTGAAACAAGTCTGTCTGCGCAGGTTAAGCTTCTCCGTGTGCTTCAGGATAAAGAAATTTTCATGTTAGGCTCAAGCCGCCCGTTTAAAGTAGATGTCCGAATCCTCGCTGCAACTAATAAGGATCTGTCGAGCCTGGTGAAAAGCGGAGGATTCCGGGAGGATCTGTTTTACCGTCTTAATGTTATATCTATCGAGATGCCTCCTCTCCGTGAAAGAGACGATGACTGTTTATTGTTAGCCGGCCATTTTGCCGCCAAGTTTTCCAAAGAACTGGGCAAACCCACGCTAAAGTTTTCTGATAACGTTTTATATCTTTTTAAACAGTACTCCTGGCCGGGTAATATAAGAGAATTGGAGAATGTTATCCAGCGGCTCGTTGTTATGGCAGACGAGGATACTGTTGATGCTGCCGACCTTCCGGAACTTATGCGTTTCTCAGCCATGCAGGGAAAAGGACTCGACCGGACCCTGGTCGAGGTGGAGGCCGAATATATTACTAATGTTCTGGCAAGTGTAAATGGGAATAAGACACAGGCGGCAAAAATACTGGGAATCGATCGAAAAACTTTACGTGAAAAAATAAAAAAAGACGAAACAACCACATAGACACGCCTCATCCCGTTGAATCATATTAAATATTGATTACTAACTAACCGGGTAATATTTCCCCGGGTGATGCAAAACACCCCGCTTTAATTCGTATTAACGGCGATTATTTTCAAAATTATCTTCGAAATCATGCTTATCGACAAGCCACAGATGTATGGCACATTTTTTGCTTCTAATACATCAGGAGGGCATTGACATGGATAAATCTGCTGAAGCGAAAAAGGAGATAGAGAGACTATTTGTTATGCCGAAAGAAAACAATTTCCGCGGCCTATGCATGACTTGTATTAACGCTCCGACATGTATGTACCCAAAAGATCCGGAAAGACCTGTCTGGCACTGTGAAGAGTTTGATGACAGCTGCAAACCTGAAAAAAATTCGGACGATAAAATCGTTTATCAGTTTAACCGGACAAAGGCCAGCCCGGATGTTGAAGAACAACATTCCGGTTCGAGCAGGGGATTGTGCGTTAATTGCGAGAACCGTAAAGACTGTAAATTGCCTAAACCGGAAGGCGGCGTCTGGCATTGCAATGAGTATTTATAAGACAACCTGTCTCCATCACAGTAATTCACTATACCAGGTTGGCAGGAGAAGCTATGGATAACAGAAGCACTCTAAAAATCCTGGAGAAATATAATAGAGAGCGGAGCGAGTTGATTGCGATTCTTGAAGAAATTCAGAATATTCATGGATACCTGCCCGCCGACGTGCTCCGGATTGTATCCGAAAATATGAAGTGCTCCCTTGTTGACATATACGGGGTTGCCACCTTCTATAAAGCATTTAGACTCAAACCCATAGGAAAGCATTTAATATCCGTTTGCCTTGGTACGGCCTGCCATGTACGCGGCGCCCCGAAAGTCGTTGAGGAGTTCGAGAGGCAGCTTGGAATCTATGTCGGTGAAACAACATCGGACAAAAAATATACACTGGAAACCGTGAACTGCCTGGGGGCTTGTGCACTCGG
>CBDUZM010000475.1:0-3058 GCA_965371685.1 uncultured Spirochaetaceae bacterium
GTATAGAGCGACCGTTCCCTCATAACCTATAAGAGAATTGAATTGATCCTTTAATAATATTCTTAAGTCTGTTAAAGCAAAATTGATTAAGATTAATAACGTTTTTGGTATCCATACACCAATTATTTACACACTTTATTTAAGGTTTTAAGAGAGAATGAGAAAAAGCGGAATTCTAACGTAGTTTATAGAGAAGATATTGAATTATCATTAAAAGTTTAAAGTTGCCAGGAGAGAACCCGGGCTCAAGGGAGCGGCCAGGTATCTATTTTCTCGTAAACACAATATCGTAACAGCGACGATGTCCTTCTGGTTCGTCGGAACAAGAACCTCGATCATGTTTATGGTCCAGAGATTCAGGGATTTCTCCCGCTTTCGGATATGATATTATATAGTTTCTGGTGGCTGGATCTCAATAAATACCAGAGTACGGGTTCATAATGGCGGTAATAAAGCCTCTTAATTATTCAGGGTTTCAACAGGTGTTGTCTCGTCGGACAGCGCTGCACCCTGCGTCTTCTTCTGCCGGAATGTGATCTTCTCTGACTTGTTCAGATCAGCGATAATACTGCTTCCGTTGCTGAATCTACCTTTCAGTATTTCCATAGAGAGAGGATCCTCTATCTCCTTTTGAATGATTCGACGCAGCGGCCTGGCGCCGTATTTCTCATCGTAACCGACCTCAATAAGATGTTCCTTGGCTTTCTTCCTTACTTCCAATTTCATATTCTTTTCATCCAGCCGCTCGTTCACCTCTGCCAGTAGGATTTCCAGGATCTTGCGCAGGTCCTCTTTTGTAAGACTATGAAAAACAACAAATTCATCGACCCGATTGAGAAACTCCGGGTTGAATAACCGTTTTAATTCACTCATTACCGAGCTTTTAATTTCGCTGTGCTGCATTATGCCTTCTTCAGCATGAAAACCGAGCAGGCTGTCCTTGCTTATCTGTCTTGCGCCTGCATTGGAAGTCATGATCAGTACCGTGTTTCGGAACGAAACGGTATGCCCGAGATTATCCTGAAGCTGTCCCTCTTCGAGCACCTGGAGAAGCAGGTTGAACACTTCCGGATGAGCCTTCTCTATCTCGTCGAGCAGTATGACACTGTACGGTCTTCTCCTGATCTTCTCAGTCAGCAGCCCCCCTTCTTCATACCCCACATATCCCGGAGGTGCGCCTACCAAACGGGATACATTGTGCTTTTCCATGAAGTCCGACATATCGATACGGATGAGTGCATCTTCATTATCAAAGAGGAAGTCAGCAAGAGTCTTCGCCAGCAGGCTCTTTCCCACTCCCGTAGGTCCCAGAAAAATGAAAGAACCGACCGGGCGTTTCGGGGAATTAAGTCCTGTCCTCGAACGCCTTATGGCTGATGCAACCTTACTAATAGCCTCGTCTTGTGAAATCACGTTTCTGTGAAGCTCGGTTTCTATGTTCAGCAGCTTCTCAGATTCGGTCTGGGCGATCCTGAACAGCGGAATCCCGGTTATTTCGGAAATAATTGACTGTATATCCTCGACATCGAGAAGATTGTCTTCAACCTTTACATTGCTCTCCCACTCTTTTCTCAATTGCTCCGCTTCCGTTCGGAGGTGACGAACTGAATCTCTTATCGCCGCCGCTTTCTCGTAATTCTGGGTATTGACCAGATTGGATTTTTCCATTGAAAGCCTGGCTATTTCCTGTTCCAGCTTGCTGATCTTCTCCGGTCTGACCCTGGTGGAAATTTTTCTACGGGAACCCGCCTCGTCGATAAGATCGATTGCTTTATCCGGCAGAAAACGGTCTGATATATAGCGATGTGAAAGGGTGGCCGCAGTTTCTATCGCATCGTAAGTATAGGTAACATGATGAAATTCAGCATACCTGTCTTTTATCCCCTTTAGGATTTCAATGGTCTCCTCCAGGGTGGGTTCATCAACATAGATAGGTTGAAATCTTCTTTCCAGTGCGGCATCTCTTTCGACATACTTCTTGTATTCATTCAGAGTCGTGGCGCCGATACACTGAAGCTCTCCTCTTGAAAGAGCGGGTTTCAGCATGTTCGATGCATCGATAGCTCCTTCGGCGCCTCCCGCGCCTATAATAGTGTGGAGCTCGTCGATAAACATGACCACATTGCCGGTGGAAACGATCTCTTTCATGACTCGTTTGAGTCTCTCTTCAAACTCACCGCGGTATTTGGTGCCGGCTACGAGAGAAGCCAGATCCAGCGTTAAGACCCTCTTCCCGAGAAGGACATCCGGCGCCGTGCCATCCACAATCATCTGAGCCAGGCCTTCCACAATAGCAGTCTTTCCTACGCCGGGTTCTCCTATTAAAACGGGATTATTCTTGGTTCTACGGGCTAAAATCTGTATAACCCTGTTTATTTCTCTATGTCTTCCGATTACAGGGTCCAGCTTACGCTTCTGTGCAAGCGATGTAAGATCCCGCGAAAACTCATTGAGCGTGGGAGTGGTTTTTTCTCCCTGCGATGGAGAGGAGGACCTTTTTTTCCTCTGCCCTGTCTCCCGAATATTTCCCAATCCGGTAATTCTTACGATCACGTCCCTGAGAATGGCGAGACTGATATTATAGCGGCTTAAGTATCTTGCTGAAATACTGCTGCTCTCCTTTACCGAAGCCAGCAACAGATGCTCGGTTCCAATATACTCGTGCCCCAGATGTCTCGCTTCCACTGCTGCATCTTCCACAATTCTTTGCCCTCTCAGAGAATGCGGAATATCACCAAGTTTCAATCCGCTACTCTTCATGGGAATGGATTTTTCCAATTCTATTTGCATTTCTGCAATATTCACCTTCATCCGCTGCAGCGCTTTTACCGCCACCCCATCACCATCCTTTAAAAGAGCGAGCATCACGTGCTCGGGTTCAAGTTGTTCAGAATGGTATCTCTTTGCTTCCTCTTGAGCCAGTATGGTTAAAACCTTCTGAGCCCTTTGTGTGAGTCCTTTAAACATTTCACCTTCCTGCCTTCACATCGGTATCGAGTCTTTCACGAATAATTTTAGCTCTATAGTAGTCAATCATCTGCGTGTCTTTTGATCCGTC
>CBDUZM010000476.1:0-3051 GCA_965371685.1 uncultured Spirochaetaceae bacterium
GTAGATGCACTGGGTTTGTATGAAATCGACCCCGGCACTAACTTTCTTGGCGAGCCTGATAACCCGGAACTCAAAGGGATCGCCGAACGGATTTGCCGCGCCTCCTATGTATATTCTGGGTTCTACAATGGGCGCTTTTTTACTGTTCTTGATTTCATCTCCGCAGATGAATATCTTTTTATCCCTCATATCTTTAAGGGCCTGGATCAGTTGAATCGAGTCCATATCGAAGACATTCCTGCATGTGCTGTGGTTGCCGAACACCTGATGGTCCCCTGTAAGGCAGAGTATGTTCTTCAATCCCAGGGCATAGGCGCCCAGAACATCGCTCTGTATTGCAATACGATTGCGGTCGCGGCAGGTTATCTGGATTACAGGCTCCAGCCCTTCCTGCAAAGCGAGGACCCCGGCGGCGATTGAGGACATTCGCACAATGGCTGTTTGATTGTCGGTAATATTAACAGCATCTACGTTTCCTCTTAAATGCCCGGCCTTGGTCTTGATTATCTCTACATCAGCGCTTTTCGGAGGTCCGAGCTCAGCGGTGACTGCAAAATGCCCTGCCTCAAAAACCCTCTCCAAATTGCTTCCTGCTTTTAATTCGCTCATAGTACCATGTCTTCCCTTACAATTTTTCCGGGACCGCCGTCCCGTCCTGTGCTCCAGTCCTTAATGGGCACATTTTCTTCAAGCCTGGAGAGCATATTGAGTGATTTTAAACGGTCATAGATGAGCTGCCAAGCGCAGTCAATATTTTCAGGGTCCACCTCGCACTTGCCGTCCTGCGAACCCCCGCACGGGCCGTTTAAAAGGCTTTTCGAGCACCTCGCAATCGGGCAGATCCCGCCGAACTTGTCGAGAACACAGTCGCCGCATCCTGTGCAGCGTTCCGACCATATACCCTGTTGTTCCGTAGCTCCGTAAAACTTTGTATTTAACGCAGGAAGGACTATCTTTCCCTCAAAGACTTCACTGCAGAACTGCACCCCTACGCCGCAGGCCATGGAAAGCACTGCGTCGGCCTGATCGATCTTCTCCTTTACATCATCAAAAAATTCCCGGTCGCACTGCCTCTCGATCGTGTCCTCCATTATTTCCATGGATACACCGTTCTTTTTATTGGCAAGGCGCAGTGTAGAGGCCAGTATTTCCACCTCTTTTTCGCCGCCCGCCATACACACGGTAACACAGCTCCCGCAGCCCAGTACGAGCAGGTTTTGAAATCCTTTTACCATTGCAGTGATTTCTTCAAACGGTTTTTGAACAGCAGTAATCAAAGTCGGCTCCTTTAATATCAGTTTGAAAGACGGTCATTCATCTCTTTGACAATAGTTATAAATTTGTAGGAATCAACGGACGAGATGAAATCCATGTAGACCCTGTTCTCATTGATTCCGGCATTCTGCAGGGCTTTCTTAACCATCTCGACCCGTTTTTGAGCCCTGACATTTCCATTGATATATTTACAGTTATCCACAGGACAGCCGAGAATTAAAACTCCGGGGTGGTCATTTTCAAGGCACTTCAGCACCATTCCGACCTCCACCTTTCCTGAGCAGGGAAGACGCACGATATCCACAAGGTCCAGAATCGAATTTTCATTAACAGTTTCCGCCGCCTTATAGCTCGAGTTTTCACAGCAGAAGGCGACTATTTTCTTTTCCCCCCCCATGTTTTCTTTAGAATCGCTCATTGGGTTTCACCTGTGTTCCGGGATTTTACGGCTGCCATTTCAAGAGCAACTGCACGGGCGGATGCCATAGATTCCGGGATGGACTGCGGCTCTTTGCATGTGCCGCTTACAAAAACATTTTCCCGCTCATGAAAGAAACCAAATTCATCCTGCTCAATCTTGAAAAGCTCAGCTATTTTCTCTGCGCCTGAGGCAGGCCCGAGACCTACGGACAGGACAACCATATCGTGCTCGGTAACCGAATCTTCGCTGTTCACACCTTCTATAAGCAGCTTCAGTTTGCCGTTCGATACCTGTTCCACGCTGAAGGGAATACCCCGGACAAAGCGAATACCGCTGTTTATCAGCTCTTCGCGCAGTACTGTAAAGGTTTTGTCGAAGTTCTGGATATCTATGTAATAGATGGTAACATCCGCCTCCGGGCTGCGATGTTTGATTATTCGAGCAAGCCTCAGGGCATAGGAACAACACACGGCGGAGCAGTAATTTCTTCCTATCTGCGGATCACGGGAGCCCACGCACTGGATAAACGCAATGCTGTCTGCAGGATCTCCCAGGTAATTCTGTTCGGAGAGTATTTCCTCGGCTTCGGCGCCAGTAATAACGTTTTTTAACCTTCCGTACCCGTACCTGACCTTTCGGACTGCGTCAAAAGGTTCATGCCCTGTGGCAATTAGTATTCCATCTGCGGTAATCTTCTTTTTTTCCTCTTTTAATCCGTTTCCGCAGGAGATAGCGTCAGTAGGGCAGGCGTCGGCACATGCTGTACACACCTCTCCGTTCCGGATAACACAACGGGAGTAGTCTACCGAATACTGAACAAGCTCAGCTCTGCTGAGTCGTAATATACAGTTCCCCGGGCAGGCTTCAACGCAGGCCCCGCAGTCAATACATTTTTTATAATCAATAGACGGGTTTAAAGAGCATATATCTATGGATATTTGGTTCCCTTTTTCGGCAACGTCTTTTATCTCTGTGCCTGCAGAAAAATGTATTCGCCTGTGCTTGAGAGCCTGCTGCAGCTTTGTGTGGGCAATGCACACGCCGCATCTGCTGCATTCTTCTGTCGCTTTGCAGCAGTAGTCGAGTACTTTCCCTCCGATCTCGCCGGCGGATTCGGTAATATGCACGTCGTGTCCCATTTCGGCGAGCTCATAACCTGCAGTGCAGCCGCTTATTCCTGAACCGATAATTAGGAATTTACTCATACCATCCTGTTCATAAAGAATCTATTCAGTTTGGCATAATATATAATGATATCGATTTGTATACAAGACTTTTGTAACAGGAGGAGTTTGCGCTGTGATGGTGTTGCTGCACGGCATGGAAAAAGCGCGAAATAGGATAGTTGACATTCG
>CBDUZM010000477.1:0-3049 GCA_965371685.1 uncultured Spirochaetaceae bacterium
TCATCGTGTACGGAGTGCACAAGGACGGATTGCAGGACCCGATGGGAACGCCGTTTATCGATGAGGAGATCATAGAAAATTCTAAAAAGGCTCTGCAGGATACCGGAATTAATCTCGTCGTACATGACACCATCATTGCCACAAAGAGAGAAGCGAAGGAGTGCTTTTCCGGATTCAGGAAAATGGACGATGTGGATGGTATAATCCTGTTTTCCGGAACATGGGTCTGGGCGGCACATATGACAGCGGCTCTGCGGGATTATTCGTTCACCGGCAGGGGGATACTGATCTGGACCCATCCCGGTTCTCAAGGGTGGCGTCCTGTCGGCGGCCTGGTACTGCACGGCGCTCTGAAAGAAGTCGGCATCAGGCACCGCTTCGTCTACGGCAGCCATGATGACCCGAAGGACATAGAGCGAATCTCGGCTTACTGCCGCGCAGGTCATATGAAAAACAGGCTCAATATGAGCACTGTCGGCGCTTTCGGCGGGCGCGGCATGGGGCAGACATGCGGCGTCGCCGATCCGTCGCAGTGGATGAAGACATTCGGTATAGACATCGACTCCAGGGATACCACGGATCTGCTGAAAACAGCAGAAGCAATTACTGATGAAGAGCTCGAGCAAGGCAGGAAGAATATACAGCCGTTCTTCAGCGTACCGATTCCCGATGATGAGACTGCCGAACGTTCCATCCGTTTATATCTCGCACTGAAGAAAATACTCGACAGGGAAGAGTGGGAATTCTATACCATTCAATCTTTTCCGGGTCTCGGGGATAATTACAGCGCCACCTGTTTCGCACAGAGCATGATGCTCAACGACGGCGTCGGAACATCGACTCTCTGCGATTTCAACACCGCCCTTACGGTAAAGCTGCTGACCGATTTAAGCGGTGAACCGGTCTACTACGGCGACCTTCAGCATATCGATAAATCCAACAATGAAATAAAGATCATCGGAGACGGCGCATGTCCGCCTTCACTTGCAGGAGCATTGAAACCCGCAGGGTTTGCGGAGCACGGCATACCCACCGAGGGAGAAGCCGGGGGGCTTTCCGTCGAGCTTGTGTGTAAACCCGGGGAGGGTGTGCTGGCAAGGCTGGGACGGAGCGACGGCCAATTCGAAATGATTGTCGTCCGCTGCACTGTCACAGAACCGAAACCGGAAGAGCTGGAAAAACGCCGCGGCGAGTGCGGTATACCGTTCTGGCCTCACGCCTTTGTGACTGCACACTGTGATATCGAGCAGCTTCTCGAGTTCTGGAACAATGAATATGCCGTACTCGGTTACGGCGCCCATCTCTACGAAGAACTGCTGGCGTTCTGTGAATTGACGGGAATCAAGGCTGTGGCGTTATAAACGCTCCGCCAGACGCAGGTAGTTTGTATACAGGAGGTATAAGATGAAAAAGATGTTTGCGGAGGGAGATCTGAAATACGGTGTGATTGGTGTGGGTACTCACGGAGAGAACCACGCTAAATGCGTGGCCATAGCGAACAATGCCACCCTGGTTGCTGTCGCCGACCTGAACCGTGACCGCGCGGAGGCAATGGCTTCGAAATACGGGAATCCACAGGTTTTTGAGGATTATCATGACCTTCTCGCCCTGGATGAAATCGAAGCAGTCTCCATAGCGCTGCCCGATCACCTCCACTGCGAAGCGGTTATAACCGCCTTGAACGCCGGAAAGCACGTACTGGTGGAGAAACCCATGGCGACAACGGTAGAGGAAGCGGAATCCATGGTCAAAGCCTGGAAAGCATCCGGGAGGAAACTCATGGTGAACTGGAGCAACAGGTGGATGCACTCCTTCTCTCAAACCAAGGAGGCCCTGGATTCCGGAAACCTGGGCAAGCCTCTCTACGTGTATGCCCGGCTGAATAACACGATATACGTCCCCACCAGGATGCTCTCATGGAGCTCGGACACACGGCTGCCCTTCTGGCTGATCTGCCACCGCTACGATATAGCCCGGTGGTACTTCGGCTCGGAAGCCAGGCGGGTAAACGCTGTCTGCAGAAGCGTCAAGCTCAAGAGCATGGGAATAGACACCCCCGACTTCTACCAGGCCACCGTGGAGTTCGAGAACGGCTGTGTCGGCAACTTTGAGAGCTGCTGGATAATGCCGGAAAGCATGCCCTCTGTCGTGGACTCGAAGTTCGAGCTGGTCTGCACCGACGGTTACGTGAATATAGATCCGGGCCTTCCAACTTTCGTGTATGCCGACAATCAGAAACATACCGACAGGGGGACTCTCTTCGGCGACGTGATGGGCGAACCGGTGGGCTTTGTGCTCCAGGCCATAAAGCACTTCATCAACTCTGTGCTGACCGACGAGGAACCGTTGATTAATGGGCATGATGGGCTGATGATTACGAAAGCCCTTGCAGCTATGGTTGAATCCGCAGAGAAAGGACGACCGGTCGATTTGTAGTCGTTATAGCCGTATAAATATTTTGATGGTGCGGTGCTTCCCTATATTATGGAAGCTTTCCCCTATTTAAAACCGTACTTGACAGTGTATTTCACATCCAAGTTTTTCACTACAGAACGGCAAAAAAAACCCCGGGTTTTTTGAGCTACCTTCTTTTGAATAGCTCCGACAGCATATTTTTTAGCTTCTTCCAGGGCTTCTGGAATCGTCCTTCCAGAAAACTCCTCAATTATTTTTACTTCAACGCCTTTTGACTGCGGGAGTACTTCTTTTCCTTCATTTGAAACAAACGCTACATCCGCCGTCACCGATTTTGTTTTAATGACTCCACCGGTCATAAGCCCCCTCCTATCGAAACATGAGATCATTGAAAAGCATATCACTAAAAAGAGCTATTAACAGGATTTTTTAAAAATGTTTTTCATTCTACTGTTCAATATACTATGACGATCCGGATTCTTCTTTTCTAACAAGAATTTTTAGCCACAGGGTTATATAATAGGAAGACTGATTATATTAAGTACAATACCGAATTCATCTTAGTTTTAATAAAACATTTCCAGGATAAAAATATCACCAATCGATCCTGATTTTTGTCCAACGAATACCGAAA
>CBDUZM010000478.1:0-3048 GCA_965371685.1 uncultured Spirochaetaceae bacterium
CCCTATCAGGAAACAGAGGATCAGCTTAAATGCATCGATAAAGTCAAGGGTGATATGGAAGAACCTTTTCCGATGGACAGGCTCGTTTGCGGCGATGTGGGTTACGGTAAAACGGAAATCGCCTTGCGGGCGGCTTTTAAAACGGTTATGGACGGGAAGCAGGTAGCCCTGCTCGCTCCCACCACGATCCTCGTGGAACAGCACTATGAAACTTTCCTTGAGCGGTTTCAATCGTTCCCTGTAAATATCGCCATGCTGTCCCGCTTTAAAACACGGAAGGATCAGCTGGAAATCATAAAAAAACTCATGGAAGGTGATATCGATGTGGTTATCGGTACACATAGAGCCGTGCAGAGAGATGTTATTTTTAAAAATCTTGGGTTAATCGTGATCGATGAAGAGCAGCGTTTCGGAGTCAAACACAAGGAACGTCTCAAAGAGCTGAAGACATCGGTAGACTGCCTGACACTGACGGCGACCCCCATACCACGGACCCTTCATATGTCGTTGATGAAAATCAGAGACATGTCCATTCTCAATACACCTCCTCCAAATCGCCATCCTATCGAGACCTATGTCATGGAGTTCAGCGAAGAGATTGTTGCCAGGGCTATTCGCCGTGAAATCACTCGGCAGGGCCAGGTTTATTATCTCCACAATCGCGTTAAGACAATTCCGGAAATTCACAGCTTCCTCAGGGAACTCCTCCCTGAAGTTTCCTTCCAGGTAGCCCATGGGCAGATGGAAAACGAAGAGCTGGAAGACATCATGCATCGATTCATACGAGGAGAATTTCATGTTCTACTGTCTACGACCATTATTGAAAACGGCCTGGACATCCCCAATGTCAACACTATAATCATCGACCGCGCCGATATGCTCGGCATCGCCCAGCTCTATCAACTGAAAGGCAGGGTGGGACGGTCGGACATTCCAGCCTGTGCATACCTGCTCTATCCGGAAAAACGCGCCCTCACCGAACTGGCGATGAAACGCCTGAAAATTATCTCCGATTTCACTGAACTTGGTTCGGGCTTCAAAATTGCCCTTAAAGACCTGGAAATCCGGGGGGCAGGCAATATTCTGGGGAGGGAACAGAGCGGCGACATCCTCGCGGTAGGGTTTGATATGTATGTACGGCTGCTGGATGAGTCCGTCATTGAGCTTCAAAATGACAGTGAAGAGCAGCCTCCCGATGTCTATCTGGAGCTCGAATACTCCGGCTACATCCCCGATACCTTCATTTCTGATCCAATGGAAAAGATGGAGGTCTACAAAAAAATAGCTTCCATTACAACCGATGAAGAACATGACCGGGTCTACGCGGAAATGGAAGACCGTTTCGGTCCTCTACCGGATGAAATGATGAGTATTCTCTCCATATCAGAGATCCGTGTAATTTGCAAAAAGCTGTTCATCTCTTCCCTGAAGGAAAAGAACGGGGTGGTGACTGTCGAATTTTCGAAGATCTCCCGCATTTCAGCCAGCCGGGCTGTCCGGCTGATCCAGGAGAGCGGCAGCAGAATCTACCTGGACAACAGACACCCTACCTGTCTTTTCATAAAGACCGGAAATATCAACCTTCAGGAAAAATCAGAATTCCTTCGCGACCGGCTTTCAAGGCTGCTGTAACACCCCTCCCCGCTCAATTCGTTCTCTTGACAAATCCTGTGGTATCTATTAAATTCATAGCCAGCAAGATTGCCCGGCAATCAGGAATTCCCGGTTGTGTAATGGTAGCACGCAAGATTCTGGTTCTTGTTGTGGGGGTTCAAGTCCTCCCCGGGAAGATATTGATACTACGATAATGTTCATGCCTGCCATAACTTTTTAACCCCTTGAAAATTACTTTGTACATTCAGAGGTGAGGATGAGAAAACTTAGTTTAGGGATTATCGGAGTTGGTGACATCCTATCCAGTCATTTAGATGCGTTGAAGGCTAATCCGGAATTTGAGCTTGTCAGTGTATGCCGGAGATCAGAGGATAAGCTGGAGATAACCGCCGGCAAGCTGAATTGTAAAGGATTCATAAACTATCATGACCTGCTTGAAGAGAGGCCGGACGTTGTGCTTGTCAGTCTTCCGCACGGCCTGCACTGCCGGGTTACACTCGAGGCGTTTGAAGCGGGCTGCCATGTGCTGGTCGAAAAACCGATGGCGGTCAGTGCGGATGAATGCATTAAAATGCTGGATGCATCCAAAAAGCATGACCGACGACTCGTAGTTACTGAATCGGCAAGCTTCACGCCCGGCGCCGTCCTTACAGGTGAAAAATTCAGAAATGGTGAATTGGGGCAATTTTTTACAGGCAGCATTGTCAATGCGCGTTTCTATTTTCATGAAACCCGGCCAGGATGGTTTCTCGATCCCGCCATGAGCGGAGGAGGCATGTTCAGCAACGTGGGACTTCACAGGCTGGCAACGGCAAGGGCATGCCTTCCCGGGTTGACGCCTGTATCGGTCAGCGCTTCGGTTTCCCACCTCCCCGAGTATGATGTCGAAGCGTGCACTTCCGCTCTCGTTAAATACAGAGAGGGGGGAGCAATGCTCTACGAAGAAATTGGTTATTATCCCAAACCTGAATGGCTGAATGCGGGAACGCATTTCACCTTTGAGAAGGGAATCGTCATGTGGGACAGTAATACATGGAGAATGATTACCAGGACAGGCCGACACATCGAAGAAAAGCTCCATATACAACAGTATCCCTACGCACCTATATATAAAAATATGCTCCGTGCCATTCGCGGCGAGACTTACGGACCGTCTGCGTCCGAATATGCGGTGGATGTCGCCATTGCCCAGGGCGCATACAGAAGCTCCCGTGAAAAGCGGGAAATCGATATAAACCAAGATCTAAGCTGAAATGGCTGCACCTGAAGGCTGCATCTTCCAGCGGGAAGATGCCTTTTAAAGTGGAGATTAAGATGGTTAATAATGTCGAGATACCTGAATGGATAAGGGAAATAAAGAAGAATATTTTAGTCTTCCTGGAGAGAATAAAATATCCGGGTCCATATGGACGTTTCGGTATTCAGTTGAAGGGT
>CBDUZM010000479.1:0-3047 GCA_965371685.1 uncultured Spirochaetaceae bacterium
TCCTATAATCTGCCCCCCTGATTACCGGTTTAGCATCGGGAAGGCTGTAACCCTCAAGCAAGGACGGGATGCAGCAATAATAGCTGTTGGTTCAATGGCGGCAAGGGCGCTTGAAGCTGCAGAGCAATTATCCGGCCAGGGCATCAATGTAAGTGTCTTTAATATGCCTACTATTAAGCCGATCGACCGGGATGCAATAGTAAGGGCGGCTGAAGAAACCGGTAAAATAGTAACAGTTGAGGAACACACGATTTCCGGAGGCCTGGGCAGCGCAGTGGCGGAAGTATTGGTTGAGGAGGCGCCCGTTCCAATGAGAAGACTCGGAATCCCGGGGATTTTCAGCGCACCGGGACCAACGGACGCTCTGTTTGAAAAATACGGCTTAACTTCATCCGGAATAGTCAAAGCAGTCAAAGAGCTGTTGTCAAAATAGAGGAATAAATTATGCAAAAAAACTTGATTCCGGATCTGAAGAAAAAGGCAATAGGTATACGTAAAGATATCCTTGGTATGGTTGCCGGTGCAGGCAAGGGGCACCTGGCAACGGCTTACTCAGAAACAGATATTTTAACAGCTTTATATTTTCATGTTTTAAAGATCGATCCCGGCAACCCGCAATGGGAGAATAGAGACCGCTTTATCCTGAGCAAGGGGCATGGGTGTGAAACCCTGTATGTATTGCTGGCAAACCTGGGATATTTCGAGAAAGATCTTCTTAAGACATACCTTAAGTTCAAAACAAGGCTGGCAGGACATCCGAATATGCATAAGCTCCCCGGAGTCGAAGCCAGTACCGGTTCGTTAGGGCATGGCTTCTCAATCAGTGTAGGGATAGCCATGAATGGAAAAATGGAGAAAGCAAATTATCGAATTTTTACAATGTTGGGTGATGGTGAAATTAATGAAGGACAGGTATGGGAAGCTGCTATGTGCGCCGCCCACTATAAGCTGGATAATTTAATTGGGATTATTGATAGAAACAATCTGCAAAATGACGGCTGTACCACAGATGTAATGAACTCAGAGCCATTAGGGGAAAAATGGGCAAGCTTCGGATGGTCTGTCAGGGAGATAGACGGACATGATATGGAACAGATAGTTGCCGTATTTGACCAGGTTCCCTTTACAAAGGGCAAACCCTCAATGGTAATAGCCAGAACAACCAAGGGCAAATGTGCGTCTTCCATTGAGAACAGGTATGATAAGCATTATATCCATATAAGCGAAGAGGACGCAAATGTGATTATGAAAGATCTCTGCAAGATAGAGGAGGCCCTTTCCGGTGAATAAAACCACAAGTCCTAGAAAAGTTTTTGCTGAAACATTAGTCGAGATAGCAGGGGATAATGATAAGATCATAGCCTTAGTATCAGATACTAAATCGCGAGTCGCCGGCTTTGATAAAGCCTTCCCCGACAGGTTTTTTAATGTTGGAATTGCAGAGCAAAATATGATAGGCGTGGCCGCCGGTTTTGCCATCTCCGGAAAACTGCCCTTTGCCAGCGCAATGTCGACCTTTTTAAGCATGCGCTGTTTCGAACAGGTCAGAACCGATATTGCATATCCAAATCTGAATGTAAAACTTGTGGGATCAGAAGGCGGTGTTACTTATGGTGATTTGGCGCCTACGCATCACAGTCTGGAAGATATTGCGATTTACAGAACTCTTCCGAATATGACAATTCTAGTGCCCGCTGATGCGGTTGAAACAAGAAAAGCGACAAAAGCGGCGGCCGAACATAATGGACCAGTCTACATTAGAATAACAACCTTAAATGAAGAGCCTCTGGTTTATGAGAACGACAATTATAATTTCAAAATAGGAAAAGCAATTACTCTCCGGGAAGGGAAGGATGTTTCCATTATTGCTGCAGGCAGGATGGTTATAAATGCCCTGTCCGCGTCCCGGGAGCTGTTAACCAAAGGAATAAACGCCAGGGTAATAAATATGCACACCATCAAACCCATTGACAAAGAGACTGTTATAAATGCAGCTAAGGAAACCGGCAGGATTTTTACCGTTGAAGAGCACACTACAATTGGCGGTTTAGGCAGTGCCGTTGCGGAAATGCTGGGAGAAGAGTATCCGGCGCCTGTTAAAAAGCTTGGGTTTCAAGATGTGTTCTCTGTTCCGGGATCATCAGATGAGTTATTTGACTATTATGGGCTTTCGGGAGTAAAGATCGCGGAGACCATCGAAAAATATTTACGGAGGGAAAAATGAAGTCGATGAAGAAATCAACAGCTCATTCAAAATATCACTTCAAGGCCGGGGAGCTTTTAGCAAAGAAAAATCCTCTAGATCTCGGTCTTGAGTATACCTCTGTTCAGAGGATCGAAGTAAGCGGTAAAGCTGCCATAGATACGAAAAGTGAAGAAGCCTGTCTGGCTGTTATTGAAGGAGAGGCAGCTTTCCGGTGCAGCGATAAAAAAGGAAGAGCTGTTTTTAAAGATATGATGTATGTGCCAGGGGGAACGAGGATCGAGCTATCCTCTGAGAGGGCTGTTCTTATATACTTTGGGGCGCCTTCGGACAGGGATGCTGATTTTGTTCATATTAAATTTTCCGAGATTGATAAGAATCCACATGCCCACAAAATCTTTGGAAAATCAGAAACCAGCTGCAAGCGGGATGTGTGGCATTTCATTGGCGAGGATTTCAACTGCTCCCGTATCTTAGCAGGTCTCTGTGAAGGATCGGTCGGCGGGTGGACCGTATGGCCGCCGCATGAGCATACAGATACCAGAGAAGAAGTATATGTCTATTTCAACATGGGAAAAGCCTTTGCCGTACAGTGTGTTTATGACGATATGGACAATCCCTATGCCGTAGCCATGGTAAGAGATGGTGATCTTGTCTCTATTCCAAAAGGCTACCATCCTAATGTTGGCTGTCCCGGCGGCAGAATATCATTTATCTACTGTATGGTCTCAAAAAAAGCAGGCGACAGGAATTTTATGGATCTCCATGTTCAGGAAATATTCGGAGATAAGCTTGAATAGCCGGACAAAGGTCGGAGATGAGGAGCGTGCCAGGAGGAATATCC
>CBDUZM010000480.1:0-3046 GCA_965371685.1 uncultured Spirochaetaceae bacterium
GGAACACTACGTCGCCATAGATAGTTACTGTGCATGGCCGAATCTTACCCATCTTAAAGACGGCGCCGTAGGTTCGCTGGTTTTTAACAAGCCCAGTCACGGCGGAGTCGAAGGAGACATTGAGTTTTGGACAAGCAAGGACGGAGGAATGCCATGGGTAAAACGAAGCATTGTTACGCATCATGAGCCCGGAACCGTACGAATGAATGTTTCAGGCGGTATGAACGGAGATGGTACTTTCATCGCACTCGTGTCAGGCTGGCAATTGGAACAACGAAAACCCATCCGTACCGATAATATCCTCGAGGATATATGGGTGTGCCGTTCCAAAGATTCAGGATATACCTGGGGCATATCAAAAACCTTCCATCCACTACAAGGCGCCGGTAGATTTATACCATTTGGGAATATAATAGAAGGAGACAAGGGTGAATTGGTTTCAGCAGCATATGACTGCAGGATGGCCGATGAATCACGTGAATCACGTCAAAGCTCATCATTTATCTTCAAGAGTGTAGACAACGGCATCGACTGGGGCAAAGAAAAGCTTATCGGCGCCGATGCTTTCACCGAAACCGACATCCTGAGGACCAAAGACGGCTGCTGGATCGCTGCGGTAAGAACATTAAGCGACTATGCTCATCCGGATAATCCTCACAGCAGCCCATGGGTAACCCTGTTTCGCAGTAACCGGGATGGTGCCGGATGGGAGGAAGAAACCTATCTTACGCTTCCAGGCCAGCATCCGGGGAATTTGCTGCGCCTGACAGACGGTCGGATACTCTTCACCTGTGGGAACAGAATACCGGGAAATTATGGAATATTCTGCCTATTAAGTGATGATGAAGGAAAAAGCTGGTCCCAACCTCTGATATTGATTAATGATCTTACCAGCGGTGATTGCGGTTATCCTTCCACGATTCAACTAGACAACGGCACCCTGGTAACTGCCTATTATGCCAGGGAAGCGGCGTATCATCATAATTACCATATGGCAGTACTGCGATGGAAGCTCCTGTAGTATTTCCGATCGTGTAAGTTTATAATGATATGAGAGGTTGGTAATGAAAAAAGGAATCAACTATTGGGCTTTCAATAACGAATCGGAAGGATACCCGAAAGATCCTATACAGGCATTGAAAGAGGCGCGTGAAATCGGTTTTGATTGTTTCGAATTAACTGTTGAAGAGCAGGGATTGATATCTCTCTCTACGTCGCAGGGGGATGCAGAAAAAGTTCGAAAAGAGGCGGATATCCTTGGAATCAAGCTGAATACACTCGCATCCGGCCTCGCCTGGGGTGCATCCCCGACCCACCCCGATTCTGAAGTCAGAGAGAAAGCGCTTAAAAATAATTTCCGAATTATAGAAATTGCCTCCTGGCTGGGGGTTGAGACGATTCTATATCTTCCCGGAATGGTTTCAGCAATTTTTATGCCTGATTTCCCTCCTCAACCTTATGACCTGGTCGATAAACGGGCGAGAGAATCATTAAAACGGGTATTGCCGGAGGCTGAAAAGTCGGGTGTAAAGATCGGTGTTGAGAATGTGTGGAGCCGCTATCTCCTGAGCCCGCTTGAAATGCGTGATTTCATTGATTCCTTCGAATCACCGTTCGTCGGTTCTTACTTTGATGTAGGAAACGTGATGCTCTACGGACATCCGGAGCATTGGATAACGATTCTGGGGGATAAGATTTTTGCCATCCATCTCAAGGATTTTTGTGTTAATGTCGGCAACCTCGACGGCTTTGTCGATCTTCTTTCAGGAGATGTTGACTATCCGGGTGTTATGGAGTCCTGCAATAAAATAGGCTATGATGGCCCCTTTACGGCAGAGATTGTTCCCGGCCGGCCGGGATGCGTGGAAAAAGCATTCGCTTCAATGAAAATTATCGAAAAGATGAGAGAGGAGAAAAAGGATGATTAAGATTGCAATTGCAGGTCTGGG
This sequence comes from uncultured Spirochaetaceae bacterium, assembly GCA_965371685.1. Taxonomy (GTDB): domain Bacteria; phylum Spirochaetota; class Spirochaetia; order SZUA-6; family CAZLRN01; genus CBDUZM01. Next base: position 1,950 of record CBDUZM010000480.1, read on the forward strand.
GTTTATGGGAAAGATGCATCTCGGCGTTTATCTTAATCTTGCCAACGCAGAAGTAGCAGCTCTATGCGATGCAAGAGCGGATTCTCTGGATATAAAAAGTCTCGATTCCGGTGGAAATATAGAAACGGCATCGAGGAAAGTAAATCTAGATAGGGTAAAGAAATATGTGGATTATGATGAAATGTTGAGAAAGGGAGGATTCGATGTTGTAGATGTATGTCTGCCCACCTATCTCCATACCGAGTATGTGCTGAAGGCACTGGATGCCGGCTATCATGTGTTCTGTGAAAAACCCATGGCCGGTAGTATTGAAGAAACAGTTAAAATTCTTAAGAAAGTTGAAGAAACAAAGAAGCTCTTCGGTGTCGGCCAGTGCCTGAGGTACTGGCCTGCCTACGCAGAGATCAAAAAGATAGTGGATGAAATGAAGTACGGCAAGGTAAGGTACGCGGAGTTCGCTCGCTTCTCCATGCGCCCGGATTGGAGCTGGAAAAGCTGGCTTACCGACAGCAAGCGTTCGGGTAATGCTGCATTGGATCTACATATTCATGATGTAGACATGATCCTTTATTTCTTCGGTTTTCCGAACAGCGTCCGCTCGACCGGGGTTGTAGAGGAAGATGGCAGCGTATCTCATATATCTACGCTTTACGGTTACAATGATCTTGTTGTGACTTCTACGGGAGGCTGGATTTGCACAAAATCGTTCGGATTCAACATGAGAGCCTTCTTGATACTGGAAAAGGCAACCATCGAGCTCGATTTTTCCAAGGAAACCGTAGTTACGGTGTTCCCCGCCGATGGCGAATCTTATCCCCTCCCTTTGCCGGAAGGAGACGGTTACTATTATGAGCTCAAGGATTTTATTTCAAGCGTAGAGAAAGGAGAGCTTTCAGGGATTGTCACCCCTCAATCCGCCGCTGATTCTGTACGCCTTTGCATAGAGGAGATAAATTCAGTTAAAGAGAAAAGAGAAATTATATTAAGAGGTAAATAATGAATGCTTGCCACCACTTAAGAGCCCTGGCATTTACTCCGTAAATGCTTGCCACCCCCAGGAGCCTTGGCTATTACGCTAAGAAGCGTAATAGCTTGCC
>CBDUZM010000481.1:0-3043 GCA_965371685.1 uncultured Spirochaetaceae bacterium
CTGGGCGCTTCTGTCGGAGAAGCATGGAACATATCCGGTCTGCCGGGTCGAATCGACAACAGTCAATATTCCTTTGAATATGCCGGAGAGTATTCCGCCGACAAGAGCAATAAGCTCGCCTCGATCCTCGATCGGGGACGGGAAAAACCGGACGCGATCATTATCAAGGAGTGTGCAGCCTACTTCCCCGGTGGGGCGGAGAAATTAAAAACATTGATCAGGGACTGGGTCGGTGAGTGTCGGGAGGAAGGCGTGATTCCCGTGCTGGCGACTGTTGTTCCAGTAGTCAGATCCTTTCCCCTGAGAGTATTCCTCCTGAATCTGCTCCATGGGAAATGGAGATACCCGAAGGGCACCTTCGAAGCGATCATCGAATTCAATGACTGGGTGAGAGATTATGCCGGGGAGGAAGGCCTGGTGGTACTCGATCTCGAGGCGGCTCTGAGGACCAGTTCCTGTGACAGGCATCTCAACGGCCGGTATGCTAGAAAAGACGGACTTCACATCAATGAAAAGGCATACGTGGAACTCGACAGGATAGTGATTCCGGCCATGAGCATGGTGGAGTTTTCGGAGCGGCCCAGTCCGGAAAAATGAGTGGATCCAACCATTTCGCCCCCCTAACTCTATATAACAATCATGAATAGGAAAGAGGCGGATCTGGCGGGTGAAATGCCCGCTGGGGTCCGGTCATTCGACGCAGATTGAGAACCGGTTCCCGGAGGCCAGGAGTAATGCGCTATTGTTTTATCAGTTACAATGGCTGATGTAGTGGCTTTCGGACCGGAAACAGTTGCATTTTTTGGCTCAGGATGCCTTTCTTGACTTTTATCAATCGGTTTTCTATTATTGCCTGACAGTTTGGGGCTGATATGTCGCATTTCCGGTATTTTCTTTGTGGCATAAAAGTTGCACTAATCGATCCTGAGGAATTTTATCTTGGCCAGGAACTGGAGGAAGTGTATGAGGTTGAATTATAAGCATATATGTATATCGCTATTGATAATGCTGGCTATTTTCTACAGCTCTTCTACCGCATTCGCTGGAACATTCTACATGGCTCCAAACGGCAGCAACTCGACCGGCGATGGCTCAAGGAGCAACCCGTATCTGAAGCTCTCATGGATTGCTGATAATGTACTCACGCCCGGCACGGGCGATACGGTCATGGTGATGTCGGGAACGCATGGCGGCGATGCCAATTTCATTGGATATTCCTGCCATGTTAAGGGCAATCCTGATGCTTACCTTGTTATCATGGCAGACCCGCTTGGCAGCACAAGGCCGGTGATAAATGCTGCGTTTGCCACGCCTACATGCTGGTCGATACAGGGGCAGCACAGATACCCCAGCCAGGATAATGCCGAAGATAAACTTCAGTATGTCAAGATAATGGGCATAGATTTCATCAGGGGTTCCTCTTGCTGTGTGGCTATTGCTGACGGGATTTACGAGGGTGCACTGAACCAGGCGCACCACATCATCATGGAGGATTGTGGCTTTGGTGACACTAACCCCGGCGGCAACCATGATGCGCTGAGATTTATAGGCGTTGATACGTTTCTCGTCAAGGATTGTGCGTTCTTCGATGTCGAGCGTGAGATGTTTGATATAGTCGGCAGCCACTATGGTACCATAACGGGCTGCACCTTTGTAAAACCGGCCAGCATACTTGTCTGGGGTCAAGGTGCCGGTATCATCATGAAGGGTGGCTCGAATAATATTCTGATAGACAGATGCTATTTCAAGACCATTGGCTACGGTGGTATATATATCGGACAGGCTACCGGTGCTGAGTATTGGAGGCCACCCCTGTATACGAATGATGGAGACGGGGATTTATGTGACTATGAAGCCAAGAATATAGTTGTATACAGATCGGTTTTTGTGGACATGTCCAATCCCATCTGCTTTGCCAGTTCGAGAGGCGGTGGAGTCTATAATTGTACTTTCTACTGTCCGGTGAAGCATCCTGCTCCACTGACGGATGAGCCTACCGGAGTTGCCGCCTTGTTCAAGATATATTCGTTCCAGACGAGTGTTGGAGGTTATCAGCTTGTGTGGCCCCGGGACGGCGAGGTGATCAATAACAATGTGGTTTACATGGGAACCCGTACCCTGAATAACCTCGTGATATGGACCCAATCGGCTTCAACGCTACCGGAGACTTTTCTATTTTCGCACAATCTGTGGTATGACCTTGAGAACCCTGAAAATTCAGGGCCGGACTGGGATTATCTGGCGAACCTCTACGGATCCCCGCAACACGATAATGATATCATAGGTAACCCCCTGTTCGCTGGCGGCATGAACCTGGAATTGCCCGAACATTTTCAGCTGACCGAGGGTAGCCCCGCCGCCACAGCAGGTGCTGAGTCCAGCTATCAGATCTATGACTTTTTTAACGGTAGATATTTGCATGACCTCGACTTTAATAATCGTGTCTGGTCCAGTCCGCGCTCAATTGGAGCTTTCGGTATGACCGTGAGCGGGGCGCCGCTTTCGGGTCCCAACGTACACAAGCTCCTTCCGGCGGACCTTCAGCCGATATCCGATGACTGAACACATGCGGGAATAAGGCTCTTCTGAAATACAGGCGTGTCGGACTCGGAACGAAGCAATAGCACAAGTTTTCCGGCGGCATAATACAATGCGCTCATATGCGAATGTATATGGGCGTGATGTATGCATGTATGTCAGCGTCTTGAACGAAGGATTCGAAGATGTTCACGAAATTCAAGGATGTTGTCGTCAGGAACAGGAAACTGATCATGCTGACATTCGAGATCTTCTGGATCGTTGTTTTTCTCCTGAACAGGGTTGCGAACGAGGCCTCCCACATACCGGAATTTGTCTATGTAAATTTCTAGAGGAACAAGTTCATGACTGCCGTCGGGCGGAGCTCGTAACGAATGGTATAATTCGGCTGTTGAGATGAAAAAGAAGGATTTAGAAAAGCTCTTCGTATTTTCGATCACATTGATGGTGTGCTTTCTGCTGCTGGAAATCGGTCTGAGGATCACAGGACGCAAAGCGTTCAGTA
>CBDUZM010000482.1:0-3040 GCA_965371685.1 uncultured Spirochaetaceae bacterium
CGGCTGCTCTACGGCGAGACCGGACAGGAGACTGAACTCGAGTGTCTTGCCGGCTGGGTGTAGTGGGGGGTATGCATGTGCCACGCCGAAAACCGGCTGACGGTTTTTAGCAAGACCGGACTCGAAGGAGGTATGCGGCAGGGGGAGATGGAAAGCCATGTTCTTATTCACCGCCGCGCATACCGTATTCTGCAGGAACGGCTCACAGATCTCGCGGCGGAAAAACGGGACCAGTCCCCCTGGTCAGCTCTTTTCGACACCGTTCAGCGGAGGCTGTCCGCTACAGGTATCCGCATCAAGATCGACAACTCAGAGCTATCGACCGAGTTTACCGAGCCGACAGGCGATGTGCTGTGCCTTGCAGTACCGCTCGTTCATCCGTGGATCCCTGAGCGGACCATAGAGGTTGTCGGCGCCGAACCGGAAGTAGAAGGATGGGAGGAGATTGAGAAAGCAAATAGAACTCTCGCCGAGACGCCCGTTATGCCGGGAAACCTTAAAAACAAACGGATCGAGCGCCTTCAGTCCCTTCTCAATGCATATTTCTCGAATCTGCTTACATGGAAGGATATGCGTCTCGGAAATCGGATACGAGGCAGTGCACGCGGGGTGATTGCCGTCGGCGCGACGCTAAAATATGATCAGGTGGGAATTCCCCGCCGGATGAGCCGGGACCTGTTTGAAAGTGAAGAATTACCGGACTGGGTTGTCATCAACCGTGCGCCCACCATGGAGAACACTGCGGTCACTGCATTTCGACCTGTAGTTGTGGAAGGAGACGCGGTGCGGCTGAATCCTTTCGTATGTCGATGGATAAACGCAGATTATGACGGAGACCAGGTAGCGGTGCTTGTTCCGGATTCACCGGAAACGCAGGAAGAGGCAGGGGGGCTGCTCAGCGCCGTCGGCCACGTGACAGCGGAAGGCAGGCATCTGGACACTTTCTTACCCACACAGGAATCAATGTGGGGACTGTCAAACAAGTGGCTTTTCACTAAAGGCCGACACGAGCTTCAGGAAATACTTCCTGCACTCAAGACTTCCGGCAGCGTTCTCACACGAAAGCACCTGGTAGACGCGCTGAGGTGTTTCCTAGAGCAGTCCCTGCGATCGAGAAAGCCGTTGTGTTGTGGGAGCATGGTTTTGCGGAGACAATGCGTGCCGGGGGTACGTTGAATCCCTTTACCCTGGCGAGGATTTCACTGCCTAAGCATCCGGATTCCGACAGCCGGGACGCATGGGACCAATATATGGAACACTGTATTCAGACCCTCGCCTCGACAGGCGATTTCCAGAATCCTGCATACGGTTCCCAGCTCCTCGCCGTACGGTCCGGAGCACGCGGGACAGAGAGCAACATCGCTTACCTCGTTACCGGACGAGGTTTTCTCGAGGACAGTCAGGGACGAAAAACGATCGTGAAATCCGGGCTCCTATCCGGCCTGACATTCGATGAGTTTTTCGCTCTTGCGGTGAACAACCATGAGCGGATGATCGAAATGATGTCACAGTGGATCAATATGGAGAGTCACCCGAGTTTCCCGGATTTTCGGCGTTATGAACCGGGTTGTACATATGTGATAGCGCGGGTAATGCGTTCAAAATACCCGGGCATAGTGTTCGCCCGTGCTGCGGCAGCGGGTGAAGTGGATCCGCTGCTCGATACCGACACCCGGTTATTCCTTGGAATGCTTCCTAAAGCCCAATCATCTTCCTGAGCTGTTCCGCGAAGCAGCGTTTCAGAAGGCGGGATGTCAACAGTTTATTATTTGTCACCCATTGCAGAAACCAATAACAAACCGGGGCCGGTGTGAGTGCCGATAACCGGTGTCATCTTACAGCGATAGATACGCTCACCGGGAAATATTGCATCGATTCGATCTATCAATGCTTCCGCTTCTTCGGAACAGGCCGTATTCTCTATCGCCAGTTCCTCGATAAAGGAATAGCTCTTAATAAACTCATACAGACAGTCTATTGCCTTGGCTCTCGAACGTGTTCTGCCGGCCGGGTTGACAACACCATCCTTTAATGAGATTAAAGGATTAATATTCAGCAAAGAGCCCAGAAAAACCTTGGCCGCACCTATACGCCCGCCCTTTTTAAGGTATTCCAGGGTATCGAAGGCGCCAAGAATTTCCACCCGGGGAATCGTTTTTTCGACTACTTCCAGTAATTCCTCCATGGACGCTCCGGACCTGGCGGCTTGAGCCGCCCTTATAACGATAAATCCCTCAGCCATGACAGCCGAACGTGAATTTACAATCTCGACCCGGCATTTCTTCTTCATGAGCTTTCTGCCTTGAAGAGCCATATCAGAAACGGCGCTGAGCTTGGAGGTGACCGTTATTATTAGAATTTCCTCTGTCTCTTCCGCCAGCCTGTCACAAGCCTCGGCAAAAGCTATCGGCGGAGGCACGGACGTTTTCGGGAAAACCTCGCTTGTCTCCAATTTTTCATAGAATTGTTCCGCGGTAATATCAATGCCGTCTCGGTAGCTGTCAGCACCAAAACTCACGACCAGGGGTACGATTGTAATTCCCAAATCGCTTGCGACTTGCGGGGGAAGATCGGCGACGCTGTCCGTTACTATTCTCACTGACATATATTACTCCAGACGAATATGATATTCCGCCTTATATATTATGTCAAATGGATAAATTTCGCCTTGGCTTGCCTATTCTCACCCAGATAAAAACCGTCCAGGCCATATACAGAAAGTAAAAGATAACTTCAAGCAGGCTCGGATTTCCGTTGTAGCCGAACAACCCCCTGGCCAGGCTTCCCAGATGACCATTTTCATGAAGAAGAGGATAAGAACCACCGGGAGCAGCCTCGGGATTAATATCCCACACATGCTCTATAAGAACAGGAATCACTCCGGCTTCCTGCAGTTCATGCAAACCATGCGCCACCAGGCCGGCTGAAAACAGTATCAGTATAATATTGCTTACAGCAAATAAAGTCCGCAGCTTAACATTTAAACCACCAAAAAAAAGAAAGAAGCTTAAAATTATCGCTGCCAGGATACCCAAACCAG
>CBDUZM010000483.1:0-3039 GCA_965371685.1 uncultured Spirochaetaceae bacterium
GAGAGGAGCGTCCCGATAAACTGGATCGAGATCAGCATCCGGGGAGAAGTGCTCCAGGAAACGGCGGTGGTCTGAACAGGGCTTTACACCGGCTTTTCTATCAGGCAGAATGATAACCCGATAATACAGACGGCTTTGATATATGATAGATATCGACGGATCTCTTCAGTCCGGAAGCGGAACCATTGTACGCTGTTCCATTGCCCTGGCATCACTGCTGGGGCGCGAAATCCGCATCAGGAATATCCGTTCCAAAAGAAGCAGACCCGGCCTCAGACCGCAGCACCTCAAGGCAGTACAAGCCTGCTGCGATATAACAGGGGGCAGGACGGATGACGCACAGGTGGGCTCTTCGTCGGTACACTATTTTCCGGGAAAGGCGATTCGCGGGGGCTCTTTCTGCTGGGACATAGGCACAGCAGGGTCCGCAACGATGATGGCCCTCTGCCTCCTGCCTTTGAGCTTTTTTGCCGAAAATAATTCCACTTATACTATTTCAGGGGGCTTGTTCCAGGATTTTGCTCCAAACGCCTTTCATATGAAGCATGTTCTGCTAAAGCTGTTGAAACATTTCTCTGTTCACGCGGACATGGAAATAGTTAAACCGGGGTATGTGCCTTCAGGCGGGGGCATATTGACTATAACTGCTGCAGCTGTTTCAGGAAAGCTCGAGCCGCTTCAATTGCAGAACCAGGGAAAGGTCACTGCGATCAGGGGTATTGCCGTTTCATCTCACCTTCGGGAAAGAAGAGTGAGTGAGAGAATGAGAGATGCATGTCTTAAGGTCCTTAACAGGGAAGGCTACAAGGGAGAAATCGAAATCATAAACGATATATCCGCTCAACAGAAGGGGGCGGCCCTCTTTCTCTATGCGCTTACCGATACAGGATGCATTATAGGGTCGGACAGGGCGGGGAAACCGGGCAGAACATCGGAGGAGATCGGACGACATGCGGCACAAACCCTTGTCGAAGATATAAGGACGGGAGCTACCGTTGACCGCTTTACAGCCGATCAGCTGATTCCATTTGCCGCACTGGCAGAGGGTGAGAGCACATACATCATTCCCCGGCTGACCGGGCATATCGAGTCAAACCTGTGGATTGTCGAGAAGCTGTTAGGCGCGAGATCCACATTGAAAAAAAACGTATTGAGGATACACGGTATCGGTTTCATTAAAGAATGATCCCGTTACACCGGCGGGGATCAATACACATACACCGGATGGGAATCCGGATTCTTGCCGAAAAAGGTAACATCATCCGCCTTCTCGATCTTCTCCCCTTTGAGCAGGGCAAAGAGGCTTCGCTCGATCCCGATCCCGCCGCCGAAAGTGGAGGGGAAGTAGTTTTGGCCCTGCTCGTCAGTCAGGAAGGCGGCCAGCAGGAAGGGGCCGTATCCGTCCAGTTCCTCTATGTTGAGGATCCTGCCGCCGTCGATCTCGGGGCGCACCCGGATGATCTTGTTGTCCAGCAGCCGCTGGACTATGGGTTCGTAGAGCCATTCCCTTAAGCCCCCGGAGAGCACCTCGTAGGCGGTACCGTAGGAACCGTCGGCCTGAAGGCTCTGTATGCAGAGATCGTAGTTGTAGACGTCATCCGAGGAGAACTCATTCAATGCCCGCCGGGTCCCGTCTGCCTTCAGATAAGGATATATCAGGTCGTAGTTTTCCCGCATAAGCCCGGTTACCCAGAAGAACTGGGACGGTGTCCCGGCGCCGGCCAGTTCCCTGCCCAGCGCACGCTCGTAATTTCCGGCGCCGTACCTCCCGACCGCCTCGTCTTTTTTAAAAACGGGAAAAGGTTTTTTCGGTTCTTCAAGCCGGACCCCCAGAGCCTTCAGGCTGTCGGCATTCTTTTCCGCCACAGCGTTCATGGAGGTTATAACCATGTCTTCGAAGAAACCCAGAGCCCCGGCTTTATCTTCCCTAAGAATTTTTTCAACCTTATCGGTAATTTTAAGATACTCCTCCAGGCTGATCTGCGTCTCCCGGCGGACTTCGATATCCATCTGGGAAAAATCGATCAGATACTTGCCCCGCTGCGAGCCGTCCGCGCTTTCCAGTTCCAGCCGGATATTGGGAGAGTCCACGAAGATTCCTTTGATTTGGGGATTAAAGCAGGCCATGAATTTTGAATAGATCATGGAGTGAGTGGTCATGTAGGGAATGCCCTTGTAGGGGATGCTCGGAGAATATTCTATATCGTGGGCCAGCGGATCGGTGAGAGGAGACAGGGCGACCCGTTCCATATTGACAAGGCCGTAGTCGGTAAGAAAATTATGCATGGCGTTAACAAAGGTGGTGCGGACAGCCATAACGTGAAAGAGGTTGTCTCCGACCCACTTATCGATATATGTGCGCCTGATGTACTCCTCCAGGCTCTCCCCGTTCTGCTCCAGGGCGGCCTGAAAATTGGCCAGAATGGCGCCGATTGTATGTTCCTTCTGCATGGTATTCCCTCCTGTAGTTTCTATCGCCTATGTTTCAATTTTTTTTTCAAAGGGTCAAGGGTATTGGATAAAGAATTATCGGTTCAGCAGCCGGGGAAATGCCTTCGCGACTGCCGGAAGAAGGAAAATAGTGGAGAGAAGAGAACCGGTTATTCCCCAGAACACGACGAAAGCGATAGGGGTTAAGAGCTGCGATCCGTTGCTCTTTGTCAGGAGGAGGGGAAGGGTGCAGAGAACGGTGGTTCCGGAAGTAAGGAGGAGCGGTTTCAGTCTCTTCCTTATGGCGAAAACGAGGGACATTCTCAAATTGGCATTGAAGCCGGCGCTGCCGGACAGAGCCATTCTCCGGCGTGTTCCGTCGATTATGAGAATAGAGTTGTTCACGATCAGTCCGGACAGCACGATCATCCCGACAAGGATGGGAAGGGTAAGCGAATAGCCCGATGCCCAGAGAGCTGTTATGGGAAAGGCAAGCGACGTGGGAACAATAGAGAGGATCGATACAGGTCAGGTAAACGATTCGGTTTGTGAAGAGAGAATCATGTATATCAGAAGAACGGCCAGAGCAAACGTGAACCAGATAAACCG
>CBDUZM010000484.1:0-3037 GCA_965371685.1 uncultured Spirochaetaceae bacterium
AACCGGCAGCAGGCTCGCGTCGGTTGTTATATCTATCTCCGTTGAGCTCCGGAGGAAGAAATTAAGCATAGATACAATATTGTCGAGAATATATCCGGAAAGGATCGCTATCGTCACGATTCCCAGCAGGAGTACGAGTGACGAGGTAAACTCCTGCGACTTGGCGACTTTTCCCTCTTCCCTGGCTTTACGTATCTTGTGCTCTGTGGGTTCCTCGGTTCTGCCTTCATCCTCCGCAGCGAAACCGAGAAAGGGAAGGGAAAATGGTGTGGAACGAAGAAAGAGCGGATTTCTGATAAGATCAAGATGATCAAACGCCATGCCGCTCACCCCTTAACCTTTAAGAACAGTTTTTCCATATTCTCAAAGCTGGCATCTATAATTTGTCCAAAGACATTCATCAAGAGTGGTAAAATCAGGAAAAGAACCAAAAATGCCGCTCCTATGGCAATGGGAAATCCCATCATGAGAAGATTCATCTGCGGCGCCGCCTTGGCGAGCAGCCCCATTGAAACGGATATGAGAAAGAGGGTTCCTAGAATGGGAAAAGCTATCGTAAGGGCTGTTTCGAAAAGGCTGCCCAGGCTCGATATAAAAAACCTTGCTACCTCCTGCCTTCCGGTAACCAGATCCACCGCCCTGAGAATTTCGAACGAACGTGAAACCCCCACCAAAATAAATTTAGTAAAACCATTCACCGAAATAAAGACATACATGGCGATGATATTGAGAAACTGACCCATCAGGGGAATCTCAATCTGGGCAAGCGGATCAAAGACTTGAGAAGCGCCGAAACCCATCTGGACTGAGAAGAACTGGCCTGATAATTGGAAGGCTGAAAATATGATAACAAGGAAAAAGCCTATCAGGAGGCCCAACAGCACTTCCCCCAGAACGAGTAGAAGATACTGCAGGGCATTATCCGGAAGGGTATAACCACTCTCCAGTACGCCGGGGAGGACAATAGCTGCAATGAACATGGATAGACCTATCTTGGCTACCTGGGGTATTGTGGCTGAAGAGAAGAGAGGGGCGATTTCCACCATCGCCAGAATCCTGAAAAAAATGAGAAGGTAAAGCTGAAAGTTACCTACGAATAGCTCTATTGACTTACTCCTAACCGGTCAGTAATTATAAATACGCACCGTTTTAATCATTATACTCACCCATTTTCCAGCACTCCTTCGGAGTGCACCGAAAATGCACACCTAAAAGTATACAATGGATAAGCAATTCCCATTTTGGCTGGGCCAAAATGGGAATTGCCTTAACCGGCTAATTCCGGTATACGCTCAAAAAGAGCGATAGTAAACCGGACAAGCGATCCGATAATCCACGGCCCGAAGACAATGAGCGAGCCAAGAATTGCGGCGATCTTTGGCACGAAGGTAAGGGTCTGCTCCTGCAGCGAAGTGGTCGCCTGAAATATAGACACGATAAGACCCACACCCATACCTACGAGCAGAATGGGCGCCGCCATAAGCATTACCTGCAGCACCCCTCCTCTGAAGAGGTTGATAGCAAATCCCAAATTCATTCATAATCTCCTCTGATCAGGAAAAGCTCCTGACCACCTGCATTGTGATTAATTCCCATCCGTTTACCAGGACGAACAGGATCAATTTAAATGGAAGAGAAATCATGACCGGCGGCAGCATTATCATGCCCATAGACATGAGTGTCGATGCCACAACCATATCAATAATTATAAAAGGCACGAAAAGGAGTATTCCTATTTTAAAGGCTACGGTAAGCTCGTGCAGGACAAAGGCCGGTATGAGTATATACGTGGGAACATCCGCGGCATTGTCAGGCTTATCCATTCCCCTCATGGACATGAACAGCTCTATGTTTTTAAAGTCATTGCCCATTTGCTTCCACATGAAAAGACGTATAGGCGCCTCGGCCTCCCGATACATCTCCTCGACACTTATCTCTTCGTTGGTAAAAGGTTTGAAGGAATTCTCATAGACCGTTTCAAAAGTAGGCCACATTACGAAAAGCGTAAGGAAGAAAGCCACTCCCATGAGCACTTGATTCGGCGGTACCTGCTGGAGAGCCAGCGCCCGCTTTACGAAGTTGAATACAATGGAAATGCGTAAAAAAGAGGTTACCAGGATGAGGATGGAGGGCGCCAGTGTGAGCACGGAAAGAAGAAGCAGGAGCTGAATGGACAGAGCGACTTCCTGGTTGCTCTCAGCCTGCCGGACATTGACATCGACGAAGGGAAACGCCACCCCGGGCGCCGGTTCCGCATCCTGTGCGGCAACAGGCTGAAGAGACAAAATGAGAAATAATAATATTGCCGTTACTAGAAATCGTCTCATTCCCCCTCCCAGTTTGAACGAGAGCACCTACATGCTTGCCACCGCTAAGAGCCCTTGGTGATTACGCTAAGAAGCCTAATCACCCTACTCTAGTTTCTTTAATCTTTTCTTCTGGTTCCTCATAAAATTCAAAGAGTCTTTAATGGTAAGCGTACCGCCGCCTTCCGGTTTGAAAAGTTTTGAAAGGATATCGGAAAAATTCCGTTTTGTTTCCGGCGGATTTTCGGACAGGGAAAGCCTGAGCATGTCCAGCGACTCTTTATCTTCGATCTCCGAAATAAGATTGACTCCGTTCTCTGAGGACCCAACAAGGTAGATAATACGCCCCACCTCCACAAGATGAAGAGCCCTGTTCCCTGAAAGAGTGTGATAATCGAGAAGACGGATCAGCTCATTTTCCGTATGCTTCCCTTTAGCACCCTTCTTTAGAAGGACAAAGAGCAGGTAAATGACTGCGACTACACCACCGAGGATGAGAAGCATTCTAACGAAGTCCCATGTAGATACGACAGGCTTCTGATCCGAAGCAGCTTCAGTGCCGGGCTGATTTAAAATCAGCTCTTCAGGATTGACCGTCGATGAATCGGCCTCAGATGACCCGGTTGAAGACTCGGCAGCGTCCTGCGCAAAAAGGGATCCCATCGGCAAAAAAATCGCGATTGTTACTAGAAGTACTAAAAGTATTATACGAAATCGAAATGAGTAATTCA
>CBDUZM010000485.1:0-3031 GCA_965371685.1 uncultured Spirochaetaceae bacterium
TCCACTCCACTCTGGTATGGAAGTCTATACGCCTGAGATCCCGGTAGAGATAAATTTCCTGGTGAATTTTCGATTCTCCCAAGGCATGACTCACCTCCACCACGTCCATGATGTCTCCATGAGCCGTGAGCTCAACCGATGCCCCTCGCAGCAGCCTCAATGTTCTCTGTATGGGACCGATAATCCAGGCAGCCATGGGTTGGGGAATCTCGTAATCCACGCGAAAGAGATTATTGGCGAAGTTATTTTGATACGCTGCAGCGGAATTAGCGAGCCATGGTTGGCCGTTGATGAGATCCCGTTCCAGCTCTTTGTCATAGAACCGCCGGAAGCTTCCGGAATTCCTGTCAACGTCCAATATATAATGCCTATTCTCAATACGGAGGATATTTCCTGCGATATCCTGCTTGCTCATTATATCCCGGTCTCCGGTTCCTGATTCCGATGCACCGTCTTCGCCGTGCATACCGTCGACAGTCTCCAGGTAAAAGGTCCTGTAGCCCATACCGGGAACGGCGTCAGCCAGGAAAAAAATGCACCCACGAAAAACCTGGAAGGGAACCTTATTTCCCTGGGAATCGACTATTTGGAATCGAGATTCACCGCCGGGAACGGACACGCTGGTCACATCGGAACGACGAAAACCCTGAAGGTTCCACACAACTATGGGCGTACCTGATCGTTGATATCTGATTCCCGCAGACACCTTCATGAGATTGTCCGACACCAGCCGACCGGCATCCCGCAGCACATCATCGAGCTGATCATTCGCCAGTTCATAAGTTTCCCGGATGGAACAGCCGCAGAGAATATCGTGAAACTGGTTGAAAAGCACCGCCTCCCAGCCCCGATCTATGACATCTCTGACAACATCCTCGGGATTCCCGCCAAAGGCCGGATCCTTTGGCCCGAAATTCTTATCTTCCGGAAGCTTCAGGATCATCGAGGTCAACCCCGTGGTTGCCTCTGCATTCAGGAGAGTCCGTTCGCATCGACGGTTACGTTCCTTGATATCGGCATGGGTTGTGTAACAGCCCTCGAAAATGGGATTCAGCTCTCCCCGGACTACGGGAAGGGATGCCTTCTGCTTTTCCACTCGCTGAAAATAATCTTTCGGCGTACTGAACAGGATGCGGGGAAGCGTGGGAAGCTCGTTCAACCGTCTCATTCTCTTGATATCCCTTCGGGTCGGACCACCGCCGTGATCTCCCACCCCATAGACCAACATCGCATCCATGATTCCGTTTTCTTCCCACAACTCCCTGCTGAGAGCGACTATCTTGTCTGCCGTTATCGTTCCGTTATAGGTATGGTTATAGGTGATGATCTCCGAGCCGTCCAATCCTTCCCACCGGTACAACCGATGTCCCGGCGTGCACCGCATGTGGAAGTAATACGGTATGCCTGCCTTCTTCAGGATCTGCGGAACGGTGGCCGGATGCCCGAAGGTGTCAGGCTGCCAGCAGACAAGAGGTTTCTTGCCGAACCGCTCTCTCATGAACCGTCTGCTATGGAGGAGATGCCGGACAATGCTCTCTCCAGAGGACATGTTTAAATCGTTCTCCGTCCATGTTGCCGCAGTGGTCATGTCCCATCCGCCGGCTTCCACGTGTTCGCGTATTTTATCGAAGAGCTCGGGGAAATGGTCAACCGCTATCCGGTAAACAGAACCCTGACTCTGAGAGAAGCGGAAATCAGGATTCTCGTCCATGATGTCTACCATGGTGGAAAAATCCCGGCGGCAGACATCGATGGTGTCTTCCATGGTCCAAAGCCAATTCATGTCGATATGAGCATGGCCGATCAGATGAACGGAGTATTCCCTGGTAACATGGGATAGTGGCGCCAGTAGCCTGCGGATCTGCTGAATGGATGATATGTCATCACTCCAGGTTGTATCCTTCGCAATCTGAGACTCGGCCATGGCCGACGCTTTTTCCAGAATACTCTTCTGTTCAGTAAAAAGAGAGCAGAAGTCCATTTCGCTCAAGAAGGTTTCCAGCTCGAAGAGAATATCCTCAATCGCTTCCGCGTCGAGCCGGATCAGACAGGTCACTCCTTTCTTGCGCAGTGCCGCCTTAGACCGGGCATCGTCGCGCCGGGCCGTTCCGGACCGGGTGTCACCGCATTGATTGTCGCTGCGCTTGGGATTCTGAAGCCACACTATAATTTCAAACGTACTCCCCGCAGATGCCTTTTCAGCGAGGGTGACCTCCGGTATCTGCATGTCGGCCCACGCTCGTTCCTGGAAAACCTTTTTCCCGTTGATATAGACCCTGGTAGGAGCACCAATTATGTTACTTCTGAGATGGATCCGTGATCCTTTCATCGGGACATCACAGATCTTTTCCGGAATCCGGTAAACCTGCCTTAGACAGATGTCCCCGCCATCCTGCCAGGGATAATAGTGGGAATCCACTTCTCTCCAATGCAGTGATCCATCGCCCCCCCCTGAGAGTTTTTTCCGGGTTGCGGTATTCAACCCGCCTCCGTTGTTAAAGAGGGAATCAGCCAGATCCGCCGCAACAACGGCATATTGCCATTTAAATTCCGCATTTCTATAAGCCGCTATGGTGTCGATCTTTTCACGCAGGATCTCTCTATAGCTCATGACTTACTCCTCATGATACATCAGATGTAATGCAGCGTCTGGAACGGCTGAAACCGGCGCGGGTTCAGCCTTCCGTCACCGTCAAGAAAATCAGCTTTGAAAGTGTTGGCCCCCAGTCCCCAGGGAAACGTCACCACCCTGGTTGTGGTAACGAGCCAGTCCAGGAGCTCTTTTTCCATTCTTCGCACCACCGGCCTGTATTTTTCCTGCGGGTACAGATTGTTCATCTCCCACGGATCTTCCTCCAGGTCGTAGAGCTCACCGAATCCCTCGGGATATTGTTCGGCAAACAGCTCCCGAGGATACCACACCATTCGGTAGCTGCCCCATCGTACGCTCTTGGCCCACGGATTTTCCGTAACTCCTACGCGGTGTATTTCGCGGGACTCCCCTTCGAGAAGAGTCCGGATGTCTTTTCCG
>CBDUZM010000486.1:0-3030 GCA_965371685.1 uncultured Spirochaetaceae bacterium
TTTTCTTAATTCCCATTTATCAAACTGAATAGACCAATAATCCCCGGGTCTTACATAATGACGAACCCTGATCCAGCCGTTTCTTGCCGCTTCCTTGATTATTTCCGACCTGGCCTTTGCCTCAATTCCCAATATCTCGTCGTATTTTTTATAGACAGATTCTATATATTCCTTTTTCAGGCCAAATGAATCAGGATCGTTGATGATTTCCTTAATATGTGAAGAGGCAATGTCGATTTCCAGAAGGATATCCGCATTTAACCAGTAGCCTTCCCCCTGCATTGCTAATCATCTTTTTTCTCCACGGGAATGTAACCGGAAAAGATGATCTTTCTTGACATTTTAAACCTCTCCGGACGGGAGGTATTCGGTAGGTAAACTTGCTTCTGTTGAGAAGCCTCATCGTTCTGGAATTATTCCAGTCGGCTTTGGCACCTTATCCCTCTCGGACAGGTTGCCGGACGATTACCGGGCCGAATCCCTCACGTCACTCTTAATGTTGATTTTAATATACATTAATTCTGAGAAATATTCAAAACCATGAGTAAAAAAATGTTTTAGTCTTTGATTTCATCGAGTTCAGACCTTGTAATCAGGTCAAGGGAGTAATCAATAATATCCTCACCTCTTAAGATTGTTGTGTTTTTCTTGTAAACACGGTAGACAATCATTTTTGTTGTAGCCAGTGGAAGGGCAAGGGGAAAGCCGTTTAAATCAACCAACTGGTTTATACGCAAGTTGTGTTCAATTTCCTGATAATCTCCTTCAGGAAAGATAATTCGCCTGGTAGTTAATTGCACACTCCGATAGTATAATTATTGGAGTCAATATTCAACCTGGCGAATATCCGGCCGGACCAGGCTCGTCAGCACCCTCCACAGACCTCAGAATAGTGCAAGATTTCTGAAACGAGAAAGTATTAGTAAATTCGACATATATGTAGTATCCTGATTGCTTCAGTAAGCTCCTCAAAAGGAGGTCAGAAAAAATGGTGAGTAAACAGAAAAATGTGGACAAGGGGGCTGATGAAATCTACAATCCGCCGTCCCATGTCAAAGCAGATGCCTATGTTAAGGAGTACAAGACACTCTACCAGCGTTCCCTCGACGATCCCTCGGGCTTTTGGGCGGAGCGGGCAGAGGAGCTGGAGTGGTTTGAACCCTGGACAAAGGTTCTCGACGATTCACAGAAACCTTTTTTCAAGTGGTTCGTGGGTGGAAAGACCAACATCGTTCACAATGCCCTGGATCGGCATCTAAACACCTACCGCAGGAACAAGGTCGCCCTGATCTGGGAAGGAGAGCCGGGGGACACCCGTACATACTCCTACTTTTCCCTGAACAGAGAGGTATGTAAGTTTGCCAATGTGCTCAAAAGCCTGGGGGTGAAGAAAGGAGATATCGTAACCATCTATCTCCCCCGTATTCCCGAGCAGGTGATCACTATGCTGGCCTGCGCCAAGATCGGCGCCGCTCACAGTGTTGTCTACGGCGGCTTCAGCGTTGAAGCCCTGGCCGAACGGATCGGAGACGCCCAGAGCAGGATACTGATCACCGCCGACGGCGGCTGGATCCGTGGGAACATAGTCAGGCTCAAAGATATTGCCGATGAAGCTGCCGGCAGGCAGGCCACCATCGAGACCTGCGTGGTGGTTCGGAGAACCGGGCAAGAGATCAACATGGAGTCCGGGCGGGACTACTGGTATCACGAGCTTATGGACCTGCCGATCGCCGGTCCGAGCTGCCCAACAGAACATATGGATGCGGAAGATATTCTCTTCATCCTCTACACTTCCGGCACCACGGGACGACCGAAAGGAATCGTCCATACCCACGGCGGATACATGGTGTTTACCCATACCACTCTGAAGTACGTTTTTGATATCAAGGATGAAGACCGCTGGTGGTGCGCAGCCGACCCCGGTTGGATCACCGGTCACAGCTATATTGTATACGCACCTCTGCTGAACGGCGCCACCAGTTTCATGTACGAGGGCGCCCTCAACTATCCCTATCCCAATCGCTGGTGGCAAATGATCGAGAAATACGGGATCAGCATTCTGTACACCGCCCCGACGGCGATCCGCGGTTTGATGCGTTTCGGGGATGCCTGGCCGAATCGGCACGATCTGTCCAGCCTGCGTCTGCTCGGTTCGGTAGGAGAGCCGATTAATCCTGAAGCCTGGAAGTGGTACCATTCGGTCATCGGGAAAGGAAATTGTCCTATTATGGATACCTGGTGGCAGACCGAGACAGGAGGATTCATGATCACGCCTCTTCCGATCACACCCTTGAAGCCTGGATCGGCAACTAACCCGTTCTTCGGCGTTGAGATCGACGTGGTCGATGAGGAAGGAAAGCCCGTGTCCGCCGGGGATGAGGGTTTCCTGGTCATCAAACGCCCCTGGCCGGGCATGCTTCGCACTCTGTACAAGGACCCCGATCGCTACAAGGAACAGTACTGGGGAAAGTTCAAGGGTGTATATATGACAGGAGATTCGGCCCGGCGGGATTCCGACGGCTACGTTTGGGTGATCGGAAGAATCGATGATGTCCTCAAAGTCAGCGGCTACCGTCTAGGCACCGCGGAGGTGGAAAGTGCTCTTGCCAGCCACCTCGACGTTACCGAAGCGGCGGCGATCGGACTTCCCCACGAACTGAAAGGGAATGCGATCCACACCTACGTGATTCTGCGGGAAGGAGCAGAGGGAAACGACAAGCTGGTCGAGACCCTGAAAAAACACGTAGGCCACGAGCTGGGGCCTATTGCTAAGCCCGAGTCGATCACCTTCGTTCCGTCGCTGCCGAAAACGCGGAGCGGGAAAATCATGCGGCGGCTGCTGCGTGCACGGGCTTTGGGCCAGCCGGAGGGGGATGTCAGCACCCTGGAGGATTAGCTGCATATCCTTCAAACCCGTCGTTCATGCTTGAGTAATCTGTTCCGACAGCCGGTAAAATGCATTTTCGTTAGAGCGTGCTGAACACTATCACTCCGGTAATCTGTATACCGATGAGTATCATCAGGGGCAGC
>CBDUZM010000487.1:0-3030 GCA_965371685.1 uncultured Spirochaetaceae bacterium
CGTTTGTATCGCTACAGGGATTTTGTTATCGAAGCTGAAACAGGTTTCAATGCGGACAACGGGCACTCGGCTCTCGGTTTTATCCTGCGTCATATCGACGACGAAAATTTTTACTACTTTCTTGTCTCCAATCGGGGTTATTTCAGATTCGATCTCGTATTCAACGGGAATCCAATATCGCTGATTGATTGGACTTCATCCCACCTTCTCGAAACGCTTAAGCCTTCAATCAGGATCATAGCCCGGGACAGTCATTTTTCTTTTTACCTTGGCGATGAGTGGGTGGCCGAAGTGAATGATGAAACTATCGCCGAAGGCCGATACGGATTCGCTGCTCAGAATTTTAATGAAGAGGATATGGGCCGCTTCTATTTGAAGCATTTTATGATTGAGTCCCGACCCATCGAAGTTGAGAAATTATTTCTCGGCTGGACAGAACACATACCCGTCAATCCCGAATATCGTGTTAATCTTGCGAGGAGCTTCTTCACCCGTGGGCAGTTTACTGCCGCGGCTGTACAGTTGAAGAAAGCGCTTAGTACACGCCAGGGAACGGCCGAGGAGTATGCCCTTTTGGCTGAATGCCTTGTCAATCTTCGAAACTATGTTCCGGCATTGGAGCTAATTGAAAAGGCGTTGAAACTAAAACCGGATTTAACAGAGGCAGCCCGGGAGAAAGCGAATCTACTCTACCTGTTGGGAAAAACGAAAGAGGCTGCCGAGTATATTAGAAGCATCTTACCCGGTTTTAAAGACAACCCGACTCTCTGGAACCTGCTGGGTAATACCGAGTACAGCCTGGGTGAATGGATGAAAGCGTTGGAAGCTTACCGGGAGGCCATGTCACTGGCGCCGGATACACCGCTCTTTCAGGTCAATGCAGCCAGGTGTTTGGAGGCTTTGGAAGAAACGGAAGTAGCGATCAGCCTGTATCTCGGAGCGGCTGACCTGTTTTTCCGCCAGGAAGCTTATGACGACCTCTCTTTCATCCTGCCGTTTCTTAAAAGGTTGGGAGCGGACCAACTCGAAATTCTCACGTTTGAGGGAAAGATGCTCTTTCACGAGGGAAATCACGAAAAGGCTGAAGAGATCTTACAAGATCTGGCGGATTTCGAACAATGCAGAGACAGCTCCATATACTATTTGCTGGGCCTGATCCTATCCGGGAAGGAGGAACGCAGGGAGGCTCAAAAATACTTTCAGGAAGCCTGCCGATTGGAGCCGGAGTATCCTCTTTACAGGATGCGTCTTGCCGAGAATCTCTTCCTGATGGGTGAGAATGCGGAGGAAGAAGTGGCGGAGGCTTATCTTCTGGATCCGGACGATCCATGGATGAACAATCTCTACGGCCAGCTGCATATGAAAAGGGGCAATCCGGAGGAAGCCGAGGGGTATCTTGAAAAAGCGTATAACCTGGCCACGGATGAGGCGGATATACTTATCAATTACTCCGAGTGTATTTATTTGAACGGAGATACAGACAAGGCTTTGGACCTGGTGAATAAAGGGGTGGCACGAAGTGAGGATGAACACCCGGCTCTCATCAATCAGATGGGAAACCTGTGCGTACGGAAGGGCGATTATCAGAAAGCCCTTTCATCCTATGAAAAGGCAATGAGAGCAGCGCCCGATGTTCCTGAATATGCCAAGAACTGCGCCGCCGTCTGCATTGAGCTGGATATGATTATGAAAGCCGAGGAGCTTCTCGCTGATTTGGAAGAACACCATCCTGATCCGGATGTCTACAATATGTTTGGGAATCTGGCTTTAGTGGAAGGAGAAAAAAGGAGAGCTGAGCTGGCGTTTCAGAGGGGACTGGAACTGGAACCGGATAACCCCGATCTTAAAACCAATCTCGCCTCTCTTCTGCTGGGTAGGGGAGAGATGGACAAGGCGAAAGAGACGGTTACCGAAGTTCTCTCGCAATTTCCCGGGAAAGAGTCTGCAGAGAGGCTCCTGGAACGTATCCGGGAGGAATCCGAATTAAGCTTAAACTGCCACAATTGTGGGCGTGTCTGGTGGGTTCCAAAGGATATCCCGGAACAGCCGGCATTGAAAATTGTGGGAGAGCCCCCCGGCGAATGTCCTGCAGGTATATGTCCGTCCTGCGGAAAGGTGTACTGTATCCAATGTGCCAGGAATCATCTTCGCAAGAAGCGTTTTGTATGCCCGGACTGCGATGCTTACTTGAAGCTTGCCGATGACAATCTGAAATATCTGGTATCCCGCTATATCGGGAATAGTTGACAGGTGCGCTTTTTAATCAACGTCGATTTTCCCTCGCTCTCTTCAGATATTTTAAGTCTTCCTGATCTTTGAAACGAGCGGCTGATTCCTTATTTTTAATGAGTTGGTCGATGCCTATATAAAAAACCGGAATCTTAGTGTCACCGAGTTCCAGGTTGACGGTTTCACGATTATTCCAGGCCTCCTTAAATCCGACACCATCAATATTGTTTATCAGGTCGATTCGGTTGGGAGGAGCACCGAACTGAAAAATTACGCCTTCCTCCTGGAGTTCGTTAAATTTACTCACGCCGGGTATATTGCCGCTCCAGAACTCCAATAGAGCTGAATAGAGTTTATTGGAGTTATTCGTTGAAGGTTCGTAGAAGAAGTCTATGTCACCTGTAAGGCGGGGATTTCCATAGTATATGACCGCCTCTCCCCCGACTACCAGATATCTCACTTTGAATTTTTCAAGGCAGCGAAGAAAATCTAAGATATCATCTGAAAAAAGATCGACCTTCATTGCTTCCGGTGATATTCTCGTACATCGGCAACATGTATACCATAAGCACGCTTTTTCAATTGTCGTGAAATAACCATCCTTTGATCCACTGTCATGTTCACATACTCAAGGATTTCATGTTCCTCTTGTTGTTCAAAATTATTAAATTTGTGAAATACCCGTTCCATACTAAGATATTACCCGAGTCTGATAAAAACGTAAAGCTGGATTGACGTAGGCCTGCCTCTTGCGCCCCGCTGCTTGACAAAGGGCAAAAAAAAGTTAAGATGATTAAGGCT
>CBDUZM010000488.1:0-3028 GCA_965371685.1 uncultured Spirochaetaceae bacterium
ATAATCAGATGCGTGTCCACGTAACCTACAATATTGTCAATTCTCCCTGTATAAACAGGTATAAAACGGTGCCCGGTATCGTGGGACAGGCGGGCTATTTCCCCAAGATCCTGGTTCATGGCAGCTGCCGGCAGAAGATGAAAGGGAATCATAACTTCATGGGCTGATTGATCTCTGAAATCGAAAATATCTTCAATAATTTTCTGGTCGGAAGGCGGCAGACCGACTTCCTTTCCCGCCAGATTGACTAAAAACCGTACGTCTCTCTTGGATTTCAGCTCCTCCCGCCTGTTCACATGCTGTCCCGAGATAAGGAGTAGAATCTTGACCAACGTGTTGAGTACTATATAGAGAGGCTGGAAGAGGAAGAAAAAGAGCAGAAGCATCGGCGCCATCTTCACAGAAATATTATCCGCGTGTTGACGGAGAAACAACTTGGGAACCAGGTCGTTGAATATAAGCAGGAAGAAGGTCATTAAAAGCACACCCAACCAGACTAAATGTCCCCATCCTATATTGACAAGAAAGTTTGTAAAAAGAACGGCAGCCGTTACATTTGCTATATTGTAACCAATAAGAGTCGTCCCAAGCAGTCTTTCCGGCTTGCTTAAAAGGTGTTCCGATGCTCTCGCGTAAAGAACACCCTGCTCTTTCTTCTCCTGGAGGAGAATCCGGTTTGCCGACAATAAACCTGTCTCCAGCCCGGCGAAGAAGGCGGCAAAAACCGTGCAGATAAATAGGTACAGTAGTATCATTTTATTTTCCGCACCTCGACTTCGATAATTTTATTTTTTTCGACTTCCAGTATTAAAAACGAATATCCGGAAAGCTCTAAACGGGCGCCTTTTTCCGGAATCTCGTCAAGCTTTTCTATTATGAGTCCCGACAGAGTCTTTCTCTCAGTGTCAAGCTTAATTCCCAGCATTTCTTCCAGATCGTCGAGATCATACTGCCCGGGCATCCGGTAGACACCTTCTGCCAGGGTAATCAAACCTTTCGCACGGGTTGGATAAAAAAAATCGAGAAAATCTTCCACTAAATTTTGAAAGCTGATTATTCCCGCCGTACCGCCGTATTCATCGACCACTGCCGCCATTTCGCGGTCCTCCTGACGCATCTCCCGAAACAGATCCAACACATTTTTACCTTCCGGAACCGGGTAGATGGGGCGTGTGATATCAGAGAGACTTACATCTTCTTTAATAATACCAAAGCGATAGGGCAGTACATCCATTATCCGGATGTACCCGACCAGATGATCTATGTCTTCCCGGTATACGGGAAGAAGGCTTACATTGGCAGGCATACCTTTCAGGAAAGTATTCATTTTTGTATCTATTTCCACTCCCTCAAGATCGGTCCGAGGAATCATTACATCGGTGGCTGTTTTTTCTCTGAATTCGAGAAAGGACTCCAGGATGGACAGCTCAGATAAGTGAATAACACCTTTCTTGAGCCCTACTTTTACAGTGGAGGTAATAAGGTTCCGCAGGTCCGGTTCCTTTCTCCCAATGCCGCCTGTCATAACGGATACAATGCTGCTCTCCACGGCCTTTATGACTTTCCGAAACGGTTTAAACAATACATGAACGGCGAAAAGCGGACGGGAAATGCCTGTGAAAAAAGGAAGAGAATGTCGAATGGCAATATTCTTAGGAGTCATCTCCCCAAAAATGATGACGAGTACTGTGCCTATTAAGATGGAGTACGCCCAGGCCTGCCGCTCGATGAATCGGGCGACCATTCTGTCCATCAGCGAAGCGAAAAGAAGGTTAGCCAGCATGTTTCCGGCCAGGATGGTAATAAGGATTTCTTCCGGGCTTTTTAGAATGTCTGATATAAAGGACCTGATTTTTCCTCTGCTCCGCCTGCGCAGCCTGTCCTTCTCCAGATGATTGAGGGAGAAAAAAGCGGTTTCTGAACCGGAAAACAAAGCAGACAGGGCAAGAAGCAGAACGAGGATTGCACTAATAATGAATGATTCTAAATCCATTGATAATTAACCCGGGCCGGGCACTCTATTTCTCTCTTCCGCCGCTCTTATTTAACCTGGAAGATTTGTACATTTCAGGTCTGTAAGGACTGAGAGTTACTGTCTCGAGGGAAACACAATTTTTACCCAGCCAATCCATCATGTTTTTCCTGAGAGCGCCCTGATCGTGTCCAAAACAGACCACATCAGGCTTCAAACGCTTGACGAGGCTGTAGGTACCGGTTACAGGATCGCTCAGATAAGCTTCGTCCACCAGCCCGATCTCAAGTATATGCGAAAGGCGTTCTTCCTCCCCGTGCATGGGTTTCCTGCCTTTGATGCGTTTAACAAAGTCATCCCGGGCAATAGAGGCAACCAGGCGGTCTCCCTGAGACCTGGCCTGTTTCAAAAAGCTGACGTGCCCGGGATGGATAACGTCGAAGGTACCGAATACGAGCACTGTCTTCATATCAAACGCTGATAAACATCCGCTGTCCAGTGGATAGTACAATCAAAAGAGCTTGTAGACGGCTTCGTTGCACATGTCCAGAAATTCGGTGGCATCCTCGGCAGCTGCAATACTTGAACCCAGGATCTCGGCGGTTTCCACAGAGATCAGCTTGATGTTCAGATAGTACTTCTTGCCCACATAACTGATGCTTCCAATAACTATGATGTCGGCGCCTGACAGCTGGCCGATCTTCACGGCTGTGGTTTCATCGGTCAACTCGCTCTGCTGGAATTCGTATTCGGCGACAATCTTGGCGATATTCCCTCGGTCCACCACTCGCACCTTGCCTACATTAACGAAGGCATTCTCGATAAATATCACGATTCCATCCGCTGTTTCACTGTCTACGTTCTTTGTAGCGCTGCTCAGTCCGACAACAGCAAACTTCTTATCCTGGATCACCCCAAGCTTCTTATAGAATTCGGATTCGTATTCCACCTTCTCAGGCTTATCCTTCTCCTCTGCCTTCACCTCTTTCTCTGCTTCAACCGCTTCTCTCGTTTCCGGGATCTCCTCCCGCCACCTCAATCTTTCCAGCAGCTCCG
>CBDUZM010000489.1:0-3022 GCA_965371685.1 uncultured Spirochaetaceae bacterium
TATCATATCCGAAAATCTTGTTAAAAAAACAAGATTTTCGGATATGATATTATAAGTAGACCGATTCATCTCTTCAACAACCACAAACTTTGTGTTACAGTCAAGCAGTAAATGTGTATGTGGAGCGATTCTATCTTTAAATGATCCTTCATTGTATTGAGAATAACGCCTTTTAGTTGTATATAGCATTGACACACATCTCCTAAAAGTGGTATAATAAAAAATGTACGTAAACTAAAGGGATCGCTGTGATGCCGTCTGTTAAGAGCATATTAGAGAGAATAAAGTCGGAACTAAGGTTGAAAAACGTTTTTCTATTACAATCTCAATGGATCAGGATTGTGCTTGTTCTGGGCGCTGTTCTAATTCTTTCAGCGATATTCTTCTTTTTCCATAGATCCATCGAAGGCGGATTAATAGCGGCTTTGTTAGTCATACCGGTGATAATTACGGGAATTTTCTGGGGTCAAAGAATGGGGCTGTTAGCCGGATTGGCGGCAGTTATTTTTGTCACTCTTTCGAGGTATCTTGCAGTACCAGGGATGGCGCCGATTCGAATCTTAATCGAAGCCTTTGTCTTATTTCCGGTCGTTGGATTAATTGCAGGTCGACAGGGAGACTTGTACAGACATCTGCGGAAAAGCGAGCTGAAGTTTCGCAGCTTTTTCGAACAATCTTATGACGGCATGATTATTACAGACAGTAAGGGAAAGATTGTTGAGTGGAACAGGAGCGAAGAAGAAATTACAGATTTCAAAAAGTCCGATGTGCTCGATTCTCATATTTGGGATGTGATATGCCGGTTGCTTCCTGAGAAACAAAAAAATCAGGCAAGGTGCACAAAGATCAAAGACGATATCCTCCGCTTGTTTAATATGGAAGAGAAAACCCGGTTGAATAATTTGATGGAGCAAAAAGTCGTACATTCCGACAGAATTTTACGTTTTGTTCAGAGGATGTTTTTTCCCATTACTGCCGGCAAGGGATTGGCAATTGGCTCTATCTGCAGGGATATCACCACACTCAAACTTACCGAGGATGCGCTACGCAAGAGCAACGGCGAGTTACGGAAATCACTGGCCCGGGTAAAAACATTAAGCGGGCTTCTACCAATTTGCGCCAACTGTAAAAAGATACGTGACGATAAAGGTAATTGGCAACAGGTGGAAGCCTATCTTTGGCAACACAGCGGAGTGAAATTCAGTCACAGCTTTTGTCCTGACTGTGCCCGCACGCTTTATCCGAACCTTATCGACGATGAATGAGGCTTCCTATTTACCCTCTTCGAGCTCGGCAATCCCTCTAAGCTGCCTGAGCATGCCCTCTTTTATCTTTTTGTTGGTGATTCTGCGGAACAACTTAATCAATGCAGCTTCATCTCTGCTGACTTTCAGAATAATCTGATTACCGGTGTTATATCTGCCCGAACTTTCCGAAATCTTTGTATCGACTTCTCCTTTTAAAATAACATTTACCGGTACCTCAAGGGCTTCCGATATCTGAGATAGCCTCCTGAGAGTGATTTGACTGCGACCGCTTTCATATTTTTGCAGCTGTTGATAGGAAAGATTGATCCTCTCTGCCAGCTGCATCTGAGTCAAGCCCTGAAGTGTGCGTAATTCCCTTATCTTTTTTCCAACTGAAGCGTAAGACATCGGCGCCTACTTAGTTTAAAATCAAAAACCATGGTTCCTTTATTATCGTGAATTGGCACACAAATACTACCATCTTATAATTGTATCTGTATTTAGATATATGCTACCCTGAGTTGTAAATTTAAAAATTTTGATTAGATAGAGCAGTATTTAAGTTTCTGAAATTTCAGGATTGTTTTCCGGATATTGATATTACCGTACCTTAAGATCTACCCGCTGTTGCCGGATTGAATGAGATCATTTCGCCGGAAGCTGAAATAATCCTTTCTGTTTTTACCTACTATAATATGATCAAGGAGAATTATATTAAAAAGCATACCTGCATTTCGAATTCTATTGGTAATTTGGATATCCTCTTCGGAGGGATTGCAGTCACCGGAAGGATGGTTATGTACTAAAATCAACGCTGAAGCATTATGCAGAATAGCTTCTCTAATAACCTCTGCAGGGTCTACAAACGCCGCTGATACGCTGCCCTTACTCAGTTCTTTATTTTTAATAGGCTTATTTTTTCTGTTTAAAAGAATAATATTTAAGAATTCCTTTTCAGCGTCCCGGAGATAAGGTCCATAAATTGAAGATACGTATTTTATTGCGGATTTTGGAGATTCAATGCTATCAGTCTTTCGGACAGATTCCCGGCACAACCTTTTGCCCAGTTCAAAAGCCGCCTTTATCTGGGCAGCTTTAGCCGGACCTATTCCTTTGATCCGACATATTTCTGAAAGCGGCCTTGCATCAATGTTGCGCAAGGTTGAGAACCGGTTGAGAAGCTTCCTGGATAACTCCTCCGCGCTAACCCCCCGACTTCCGGTGCGGAGGATTATAGCCATAAGTTTGGCTAAGGAAAGCAATTCTGCGCCATTATGCAGGAGCAGCTCTCTGGGACGCTCTTCAACAACCCATGTTTTTATCGAGCTGTTGCCTTCTTCTCTGTATATATGCTTTTTCTCCATAAACGACATCATAGTGCCCGGCTTGTATTATTAATAACGTTTTAATTATTCTGCTGCATTTAAAATTTTATTTCAGCTGCCGGGTTTCAACGGGTGGCGTTTCAACAGGCGGCGGCGCGAGTTTTTTTTCGTAGAGAATTACTTCAAACTGTTTGTATTGAGTTCTTTTGAATTCGGTATACCCGTTTTTCTCATACAGCCTTTGTGCCGGAACCTGGCCCACGGTTGTATCCAGCGCGAGGGTCCGGTAACCGATCTCTCCGGCAATCTCTTCGAGACGCGATAGAATGCTCTGCCCAATGCCCTGTCTCTGGAAGTCCGGATGTATCCGCATCCTTGTTATATCGGCATGCGTGTCATCCCTGCGTTTCAAAGCGCCCATGCCGACGATCCGGCCTTCGTATTCCGCTA
>CBDUZM010000490.1:0-3019 GCA_965371685.1 uncultured Spirochaetaceae bacterium
ATCTGGGTGAGATCATCGAATGGTTCGGATGGGCATGTATGACCTGGTCCTGGGTCGGCCTCTCCTTCGCCGTTTGGACGGCATGCAACCTGACCCCCAGGGCCGTTTCTCATCATAAATGGTACAGGGATCATTTCATCGCTTATCCACAGGAGCGGAAGGCAGTGATTCCTTTCCTGTTTTAAGTGATAGGTATTATGAGAAGAATGCTGCTGAACAAGGATGAGTTTAGACCTATATAGTTCGCTCTTATCACTCCTTTCCTTACAGCACCTGGCGGAGGAGCAGGTAATTCATGGCGAAGCTTATAGATATACTCGGTACCTTTGTTAATTTCATGGAAAAGGATGATCTCGATAAGATGAGCGGGAACCATTGATGCCCAACTGCCTGATAGATACATCAAGCTGGATCGAAGCTGGTTACAGACAGTCGATCTTGAACATTCGGACGAGCATTTCGAGCTTATCCGGCAGGTCATAGAAAACAATAAGGTTTCCGGAGACACCTGATTCCGGAATCTGATACCGAAATATCACCCTGATCCGGACAGCACCTTTCTATATGCGGTGTTATGTCTTTGCCTGAGTTTTTCTTCGGATACGAGCGGGCGGCTTACCGCCTCCAGGGTTTCTTTGGATATCATGCCGCTGCTTACCAATTCATAACCTGCCTTTTTCACCGCCTTCAGTACAGCTTCCCCTTCACCGGTCAATTTCCCCTTATCCTTCATCAGGAATGCGTGAGGCCTGAGCACCGAACCGGCGAATTTTATGCTCAATGTTTCGGTGAAATCTTCGACAATGCGCACCACTGTTCCGAAGTTCTCCTTCTCCCACCATCCACCAGTGGATACGAGCACGATTTTGCTGATATTAAAATTCTTATGAGACCTGGCACGGGTTCGTCCCTCGCGGATCTCGAGAACAGGCTCGATCAGGGGACAGAGCCTGTTGATTACGTTCTGCATCTCGCCGGGAAGAGGAATGTAAACCGGAGTAGCCAGGATGAGAATGTCCGCCTCCTTCAGCTTTGGATAAAGCTGCTGCATGTCATCCTTTATGTAACATTCCCCCAGCTTCTCGTGCCAGCAGTGCATCTCGCCGGTGCACGGCTTTATTGTGAGACGTTTTGCGTAGAATAACTCCGTTTCGGATCCTGCATCCATCATGCCCTCGAGGAAAGGATTCAGAATCATTGCGGTGTATCCCTTCTCCATTCGAGGGCTGCCGTTAATGGCAACTGCTTTAATCATTCATCGCCTCCACAATATTTAATTCGAATAGAGGCATGTTAAGAGAAACAAAACCGTGAGTCAAGGAAACGTGCGTTTCCCCGGGTTGTATATCAACACAGCATCGCATAATTATTTGACATGTGCCGGATGACGCTATAATATGGCGTAAATGTCTATTGTCAAAATAACGAACCTGAACAAATCTTACGGTTCCCTGAAAGCTGTGGATGATATTTCATTCACAGTGGAACCGCGTGAAATCTTCGGGCTGCTCGGTCCCAATGGGGCCGGGAAGACCACAACCGTTGAATGCATTGAAGGACTGCGGCCGTTCGAGTCCGGTGAAATCTCGGTTCTGGACATGAATCCGAAAACTAAGGGCTCAGAGCTTCGCAGGCGGATTGGTATGCAGCTTCAGGAATCGGCTCTTCCAAACGATATCAAGGTGTGGGAAGCCATGGATCTATACGCTTCATTTTACGACTCGTCTATTGAGTGGAGTCCCCTTCTCGATCAACTGGGCCTCCGCGAGAAGAAAAACACAAGATTTTCCAGACTTTCAGGCGGGCAGAAGCAGCGCCTTTACATTGCCCTTGCCCTGGTAAACGATCCGGAGGTGGTTTTTTTCGACGAGTTGACTACCGGTCTGGATCCGCAGGCGCGAAGGACAATGTGGGATCTCGTGCGTGAGATACGCGATCGGGGTAAAACCGTGGTTTTGACAACCCACTTTATGGACGAAGCGGAAACCTTGTGCGACAGACTGTTGATTATCGACCACGGGCACATTGTCGCTGAGGGCACACCTGAGAGCCTTGTTAGAGACCAACAGCTTGAAAACCGGGTAATTTTTTCCTCAAAGGCCGGGCTTGCGGGGGATACCTTCGTCAGTCTTCCCTCTGTTCGTCGGTTTGAAAAAGATGACAAACGGTATATTATATCCGGACACGGCAACCTGCTGATCAAAGAGGTGATTGATTTTTTAGTGGAGAACAAGATCCCTTTTCAGGACATACGTTCAGAACATCCTAATCTCGAGGACGTGTTTCTTACCCTTACCGGCAGGAAAATTCGGGAATGACAAACATCGGCGCCGGCTTGAACCGTATGAGAATGAAAGGATTGTGGAAACTCACCGTTGTAGAGGCGAAGCTCTTGCTGCGACAGCCTACAGCCGTCTTTTTCTCTCTCGCCTTTCCTATAATCCTCCTGGCTGTATTCGGCGCCATTTACGGCAACGAGCCCACCGAGTTCTTCGGAGGTCACGGCTACGTTGATACTGTTTGTCCGGCATTTATCGGATTGGTAATGGCAATGACCGGTTTTACCTCCATTCCCGGAACAGTGGCATCGTACAGGGAACGCGGGGTTCTTAGGCGATTGAGGGCAAGCCCAATTCACTCCAATACGGTTCTCCTGGCATGGATCATCGTCTATACATCCATAACGCTCCTGGCTGTCGCGCTTATGCTCCTTTTCGGGCGCATTGCATTCGGGCTGCGCTTCGAAGGTGCCATGGGTTACGTCGTCCTCTTCGCTGTAATCAGTATGGTAAGCGTATTCTCGCTGGGATTCGTCATCGCGAGTGTGGCGCCAACGGTTCGAACCGCCGAAACAGTGGGAATGGCGATCTATTTCCCGATGATCTTCCTGTCCGGGGCGACTATTCCCATACAAACAATGCCCGATAGACTTAAGAAGATCATCCAGTTTCTCCCTCTCACTCACGTCGTAAAGCTCATGCAGGGGCTATGGTTTGGGGTTCGTTGGCAGGATTTCCTG
>CBDUZM010000491.1:0-3011 GCA_965371685.1 uncultured Spirochaetaceae bacterium
GTCGGGATGTATATCTACAAAAAGAGGAACACAATTATTCTGAAGAACAGCGGTTGCGCTTGCAACATAAGAGTATGCAGGAACTATTATCTCATCGCCTATATCCGGATTCATTGCCCGGATGCCCATCTCAAGTGTCGCCGTACCGTTTGCCGCCGCAATGCCGTATTTGCAGCCATGGTAACGGGCAAATTCCTCCTGGAAGACGGCTACCTGGCTGCGCTCTCCTTCCACGGGTTCAACCAGATCGACTCCCTGACCGAATGCCAAACGCCACCACTTTCCACTCCTGAGGACTTCAAGAAGCGCTTTTTCTTCATTTATATCGCTGACAGGCCATGCAGCGAAATCTTTTTTTCTGACAGGATTTCCCCCGTGTAATGCTAAAATTGCCATGATTGTATATCACCCTCCCTTAGTGAGCTCTATTTTATGTTCTCCGGCTGGTACTGAAAAATAGATCCATTTACGTCCGAATTCGTTTTTTTCTTCGTATGGAATTGCAGAGCTGCCGCACAACACTTGAAATCCGGAACCAACGCATAAAGGAATCTTGACGATCATGCCTGATGAGTATAAGCAATTGCATCTGAACTGCAGTGAATTTTCCTGCAGAATTATCCCATCAATGCCGGAGCGGGAGCGCGCATTCCACCAATGGCAGACCTGGTCGTTACCCATATGCAGCACCATTGCGCCTATATATCTCAATATCTTCGAGTTCTCTGAGCGATAAGGCTTTCGCTCTCAGTCCCAGAAGCTCATTTATTTCTTCAAGGTAGGCATCCCAGTAATTTTTCCCGTTCTTATTGGTTTTACGTTTAAGTTCAACATCATGGATATATGCTGTTATCATGGTTTCAAATTGTCCTATCGCCGCTGATTCTTATTTTTTACAAGCCCGTTGTCTGCATCATCAAAATCGGAAAAATCAACTAAAGCTCTTATAAATTCTTTTGCCGACGCTTTTAAATTTTTTAACGGCCATACTTTCGTGCCTTCCTCATAATGAGAGGACAGCGTAGGGTGTCTTTTTCGTTTTATCGTATATACCCATCCGTCCACCGCAAGAGAAAGGGCCTTGTATTTTCGTCCCGCCATCCCGCTGGCATAGCCAATTGAAGGATTAATGCCGGTTGGACTGGGAACATGTTTCTTTAACGTTTCTATGAGTCTTTCATATTCCGTGCCCCTGTCCTTATAAATCTTTGTCCTCAACAGAACGAAGTACCAGTCGTCAAGCCCGTCTCCACCGGTCTTTCCGGAGAAGCCATGAAAGTCGATGAATACATCGATGGAATTTCCCCGTTTTATCCAACGATCCATTGTCTGCTTAATGGTAGCAATCTCCTTAACCGGGTTTGCCTTCTCCCACTCCCGGTTCAGGTTCTTACCCGAATAATGTGATCTCCCCTTGCCCTCCGAAACGCTATCAACATTAACGATTGGTATTATTTTAAATAAATACTTCTGCCGCGCTTTTTTCGCTGTCCTCTCATCTGAGAGCAGATAATCCATCATCCCCTCCAGTCCCCACCCGGCGCCCAATTCTGCACAGTGCTGCAGGCCGGTAAACCAGGCCACCTTCTTCTTACTCAGCGGAATTTGGGGATCTGTTATATTTATCTGGGGGATGATTCTCCCTTCGGTCGAATAGCCTCCTGCTTCCAGTCTAAAAAAAGGTGAATTCTGATTCTTCATGATATAATCAGCAAGACGTGTATTTGTGTAGGGATATTGGTATGAGAGAAAAACCCTGTCCTTCTTAAAGATTTGTTCAGCCGTCACAATCTGCCAGTTCGTTCGTTTCCGATCGAGAGATAACGATTTGTTCGGCATCCTTCTCCAATCTTCTCCGTTATAACTGTAGAGAGGAAAATCGGGATTCGCATAAACAACAGAACAATCCGTCTCTTTTTCTTTTTCCTTCAGATGAAAGCGAAATGTAAGTTTTTTATTCCTGCATCCTTCCACCATAAAGTGAAAAGAGAAATTGGCGCCGTCCAAATCCCTATCCTCGGAATTGAACGGCTTAAGCTTGATGAATCCGTCTCTGTATTCATCCTCACGAAAAGGGAAGATATCAAAGACGTTTCTTTTCTTCTCTTCCACTCGGGCTAATCCGCCATTATCAAAGTCCGTAGATATTTCCACCTCTTTTCCGATGTATTTGAATTTGTGTTCTAGTCCTATCATGTGCCATACTCCTTCCTTAACTATTATTAGGCATCATACCGAAACTACCCAATACCCCGGTCTTTGGGTCGGAAGCCCGGCACCTCGAGCAGCATACCATTTTGCCGCGCCGACTCCGCGGCCAGCACGGCAGGCGCAGCCGTTTCCAC
Source organism: uncultured Spirochaetaceae bacterium (assembly GCA_965371685.1). Lineage (GTDB taxonomy): Bacteria > Spirochaetota > Spirochaetia > SZUA-6 > CAZLRN01 > CBDUZM01. The sequence continues at coordinate 2,346 of CBDUZM010000491.1, forward strand.
AGCGCGATAGACGTCCATCGACGGCACGGTGTCGTCCAGGATGGCGCGAATAAAAGTGTCGACCGGTTTGAAGTCCGCCCCGCCGTGACCGCTCATAGCCTGCTGCCCGTCGGCATCGAGTGGGCGTTGCGACAACTGGACTTCCTCGTATTCATCCTGCCCCTGCCGCCATACACGGAAACTGTCCGACACGTGACGCGGCGAGGTGACGTTTGCCTTTGTTCCACGCAGCTCGTACCAGTGGCAGGCGAGTGGTCCCCGGTTAACGTGGGGAAGACTGAATCCCGCTCCCACAAGCAGCACTGTATCCTTCTCGGTGTGCATCAGCGCGTACTCAATGTCACGCCAGGGCAGCGACAGCTCGGGGTACGTGTAGCTTTCCGGGCGAACCCCCATGCAAGACACACGGACGACTCGGTCGTCGAGGATTCTGAGGAGCGGACTCAGCGTGTGTGGGAGATAGAAAATGGGATCTCCCAGTACGCGGTTGCGCCAGCGTACTTCTACCTGTCGATCGACCGGTTTCTCCAGATCATAAACGCGTTCTCCGGTGTCAAGATCGGTCCAGTAGTCCCAGTTCCGTTCGTAATGCACGTACTCACCCTGGGCAAGGCAGACGTGACCGAACTCGCCGCGGTCGTGCATCTGTTTCCAGACCTCGACAAA
>CBDUZM010000492.1:0-3010 GCA_965371685.1 uncultured Spirochaetaceae bacterium
AGTGTATGAGAAAACAAACATCCCTTATAAAGGGAGTGGCAAAACCAAGATGCCTTAAAAACGATTCGCTGATAACAGCGCCGAGTTCCGCATGATTCTTGAAAGGTTTTTCCTTTAAGGCCTTTGCAACGGGCTTTCCAATATCGTGAAGGAGAAGAGCCATGGAGAGGGTGAGATCTCTTCCTTTTCTGTGGCGCAGGCTCTCAAGGGTGTGTTCCCATACATTTCCCTCGGGATGAAATTCCTTTGAATGCTGCACACGCGTCATGGCGTGAAGCTCGGGCCAGTAAAACTCAATAAAGCCGTGACGATCGAGCAGGCTTAAGCCTTTTTCCGAATAGCGGCTGGAAAGGATGAAGATCAGGAGCTCTCTTAAGGTGGTTCCCGTCTGTTCAATTGCATTTCTTGAATTATTTATGACCAGGTTGTCCACCTCGTAATGATATCTGGATACGAGCTTTGCCGCTTCCATCACAGTAAGCCACATAGGCACAGGGGTATCGGCTGCTACTAAATTTTCCCGGCGTAAATCCCCGTATATACCCCGGGGATCGAGGAAAGAACCCCGAGTAACGTTGTAGAGCAGGTCCTGTGCCGTAAAAGGGTGCGGGGAAGTATCTTCAATACTATCGACACAGCGGAAAATGCAGCGCCGGTTATTTATCTCCACGCATGCATCTTCTAAAGGCATACCCGGATATTCCAAATTCTCAAAAATGCGCGCCAGTGAAACGAGTGAAGAATCGGTTAGCAGGTATACGGAGCCGGGTTCTTTAACCTGAAAATAGCGGTCTAAAGCAGAGTAGCTTTCCAGGAAAAAGGGCACTCCTTCACTTTGCAGCCGCAAAAGAACATCTTCCATTGCTTCACCTTTTTCCCTTTCATAAGCCTTCTTGTCAGTGTAATCAACCAGCGATATCAACGTTGAAGGGTTTTTTTATGAATCTCTTCGGCCTTCTGTTTGTTCAACAGTTTTTCTATCAGCTTTATACTGAACTCGGCCGCTGTTCCGGGTCCACTGCTTGTTACGATATTTCCGTCAATAACGACCCTTTCTTTCTTATAATAACAACCCTGGAATTTATTCTGAAATCCGGGATAGCATGTAACACGCTTTCCGTTCAGGATCCCCGCTTTCTGAAGAACCACGGCCGGTGCAGCACAAATCGCAGCCACCACCCCTCCGTTCTCATTCACCTTCCTGATGATGGAAAGCGCTTTTTCGTCAGCGGCTATATTTTCAGCGCCGGGCATCCCCCCCGGCACAATCACAGCTTCCGGATCTTCGTTGAGATCCTCAATAGTAAGATCGGTCTCAAAAAAGATCCCGTGGGCGCCTTCTATTCTCCGTCCGCCGATGCCCACCATCTTTACATCGAGACCGGCTCTTCTGAGAAAATCCGCCGGTGTTACGGCTTCCACCTCTTCAAATCCTTCAGCCAGCAGTAAGGCGATCACAGCCCGCCTCCTTATTCGACGGGTTTTTGAAGGAGAAACCTCCAGTACAGCATGCTCCGGTCGGCAAAATTACGGTACCGCACTGACCCTTTGACTCCGGCAAAGGCACGGAGACCTTTCTTGATGTACGCCGGGGCGTGGTCACTTATCCAGCCGTACCTGCGTTCGTGATCCAGGTCAAGGGCTTTCACTACGTTTGGCGTAATCTCTTCATCCTCCAAAATCTTGAGTCCCGCATTCTCAAATTGCTGTTTAAGCAGATCTTCATGACCTGCCAATCGCATATCGGCGAAGAGACAATGGCCTCCCGGCCTGAGAACCCTAAGCACCTCTGAGAGGAAACGATCCATATTTCGATAGCACCTCGAAGACTCCACATTGACTACAGCATCGAAGCTGCTGTCGGGAATGGGAAGCTTTTCCGCATCTCCGTGGATAAACGATAAACCGTCTACATGATAAGCTTGATTGCTGTACTCCGCTGTTCCAACGGATTGATCAAGACCTACATAACACATTGGTTTTAGATAGCGGCTGACATAATGCGCGCCGCCGCCGCGTCCACAGCCCACTTCCAAAACTTCCCGCCCTTTCAGATCGACAGCCGAGACTACATGGTGATAGAGCTGGATACTGTAGCGATAGCCTTCATCCTTTTCATCCAGTTCGAGTTTCTCTGCATTGGGATCGAGACTCGCATAGCCGTAATTCATAAAGGAAAGTAAATTTTTTTCATCTTTCGTATTGAAGTACCAGTGAACTATCTTCCATAAGGGGCGCCTTGCCCATGTAGGAAGCTCACAGTACATATTGACAATCCTGGAAATCATCTTGTCCCCCGCAATTGATGTCATTTTATACTTTAAAATACCTGTCCGGAATAGTCAATCCCGGGGATTGCTCCGGTATTGTGAATTATAGACCAAATTCTAACAATTATCTAAAGAATTCATGTTAAGATGCGTTATCTTTTTGCAACTCCAATATAGATATTCAAGTGTCAATTTGGTAGTATAAAAGAAAATCAAATTTAATAGATAGGTTTAAAAAGGAACCGCATATGGCGAAAACATTCAATCAGATTGTGGAATTTCCACTTCCCCCGGCGAAAATCTTCAAGCTCTATATTGATCCGAAATTACAGACTGCTTCAACAGGACATAAAACTAAAGCTCTTTCATTCCAATGTTCCGGATGAGTATGTGGATGAGCTTAAGAAAGGGTGGAAAGAGTTCTACTGGAAACCCTGGAAACTGTATATATAGGCACAGAAAAAATAAGGCGCGATGTGTTATCACTGTGGATTAGATTTCGGAACAAGCAACTCCGTAATATCTATACTCAAAGAAAATGGGGAAGGAAAGAAGGAGTCTGTACAAATTGCTGCGAGGGCGCCTTCTGTAATTTTCTTTCCCAAGCAAGGTATCTGTGAATCCATCTACTTTGTTGGCGAGGAAGCGATCGCCGCTTATCTTGAATATCAGATGCAGGGACGATTCATTCAATCCCTCAAGTCTCTCCTTTCGGACATCAATTTTACCGGAACTATCAT
>CBDUZM010000493.1:0-3000 GCA_965371685.1 uncultured Spirochaetaceae bacterium
TAGTAATCCCTGCCGGAACTAATAAAGGCGGAATAACACTCTATATGAAGGATCCTGATGGTATTATTATTGAATTGATTCAACCTGCTGATTAACCTGCTTTGAAAAGAGAGAATTTATTTATAAAGCATATTTGGTATCAACATGGTAATACATAACTTTCGGCTATCTTAGATTACGTTTGACATAAAACGGTGGTTGATGTATAATTCTCTCGATCCAGCGAGATGGATCTGGGAGGGTTGCTATGCCAAGGCACATAGGCCAGGTTGATATTGAAGCTTGGCTGCAGGATATCGCAGATTCGGAATTGTCCCTGAAGGATTACTTAGTCCAACGTAAGGTTCCATTCAGTGAGACACAGTACTATCGATACAGAAAGAGAATTGCAGCAGGTGGTAGCGGGACACTCGAAGATCAACGGGGAAGTGGAAATCATCGTACAATCACAACTGAGGTCGAAGGATATCTGAAGGGCTATCTGTCTTCTCAAGTACAGACAACGTTGGAAGAAGCCAGGGCGGTGGTGAAGGAACGCTTCAAGGTTGAGATCACGGTAGCCGGCATGAGCCGGTGCCTGAAACGGCTGGAACTGTCGAGGGCCGCAAAGCCGGTAGAGCCGAAGGTAGAGCGGTCCTACGCGGTATGCGGTGGTTTTGAGCTTGTGACTGTGTTGGCCTCCCATATTGGTTGGACGCAGATGGTTTGCTCCATCATCAGGAAACGCGTGAAGCAGATCCAGACAAGTGAGCTTTGGCTGGCGAATGGCCCCGAGGACAAGCGGTTGGGACGGGATAAACAGGGTCACTTCACCTCGAAGTACAATCACCACCGGCAGGTACGGGAGACTAGATTCGCATCAATCGAGACCAAGCGGGGTGACAAGAACTTCCGGGGGATGAGCGTGACAGCCGTCGGTTCACCAGCGATCGCACGTAAAGCTCTGGCGCTTCTATCACTTCCGGTTCTTACCAGCAATGGGATAATCCGTTCGGTAAACACCCCTCTGGGCAATGCCTTGCAGAATGTGTGTGGCTACAACTACAAGCAGGCAACGCTGACGAAATTCATGGCGGAGTTGAAGTATCTGGGGGTCGCAGGGCAGCTGTTGCGTCGGCAGGTAGGATTCTGGCGGAAGTTCTGGGAAGCACACCCCCCGGGGGAGCTTGAGCTGCCGCTGTTGTGCTACTACGTAGATGGAAACACCAAAGCGCTGTGGTCGAAGAAACATGTGAAAAAGAACAAGGTCACGATGCTCGGACGCGTTATGGGCTGCCTAGAAACGTTGTTTGTGCACGACTGTTTCGGTCAGCCTATCTATTTCGAAACTTATGCCGGGCAGGCGCCTATGGGAGAATACATCTTGAGTCTGTTCAAGCGGATCGAGCGCAGCCTGGAAGGCCCCGGGAGCATTCTGCCGGTCAACCGGGCGATCGTCATGGATGGTGCGGCAAATAGCGTCCGGACACTCCGAGCTTTCGCCGCCCAAGATAAGTACCATTACATCACCTCACTGGACGACAATCAATGGAAGCCACGCAAGCTACGCAGGCAGGGGAGACCGAGACGTTATCAGTACGGCCAAGCGACCCTGCGCGACTGCGAGATAGAGTTGAAGGACTCTCTGGAAAAAGGCTATCTGGTTACCTCTCGAGCGATCAAGATAAACTGGGACTACGGGAAGAGGACGGTCCTGCTGACCAGCCTTGATCCGGCCGTTGTGTCGCCCGGTCAGGTAGTGAAAGCATACTTCGATCGATGGCCGAATGAGGAGCTTCAATTCCGGGGTATGAAAGAGGTGGCCAGCCTGAATCGGGTTGCAGCATATGGCATGCAGGAGCACGAGGACGAGAAAGTAGTGCAAAGGCAGAAGGAAGTGCGTCAGAAGATCCAGGAGCTGAAAGCCGCACTAGCGAAATCTCTTGCGGCCATAGCGCAAGAGGAAGCTGCAATCACCGAGTTGGTGAAAAAGGAACAAAAGCTGAGATCAGTCAGTCGCATCGAAAAGGGCCGGCGTGTCTTTTTATCGGCAGAGCAACAGAGTGAATTCGAGCAAATCGGACAGAAGATAGGGAAACGAGAGCGAATGATAACGAAGATCAAGGAACCGGACAAGGATAGTTTCAAGAAACTTCACCGGCTCGAAAAAGAATGGCTGCGTCTGCAGGGTAAGGATAAGGTCTACACCATTGACGTTGAACTGGACGAGATTATGACTTTTTTCCGTACGAGTCTGGTGAATATATATGCGTATCTATCGCGTTTGATATTCGGCAAAAAGGCAATATCAATGGTGGGGCTTGTTCAGTCGATACTGCACCTACCGGCACTGATTGAAGAGACCGCCGGGAGACGAACGGTCACTCTGGAGTACAACAAGAAGGACCACCAAACGATGGAAAGCCTCCAAGGAGCACTTGTCAAGATCAACCAATTTGGCCTCAAAACACTGAGCGGTAAGCCCCTGGAGTTCAAGGTAGGAGATATCGACACCCATTTAAATGCAAGGTAATTATAGATAGCCGAAAGTTATGTAATACTAAAATTAAAATATCTTTTGGAAATAAATATATATTTAATCCGATTTTTAATATCAAGGAAGGTAGAGGGATTATTCCAGATTATTTGTTTGAAAACAATACTGATGAAGAAATATATCAAAAGGTTATAGAGTTAATACCTACTTTTCGCAAGTAAACTATACATTTGCATAAAATCATCTATTTCTATAGTATAGACAAATAATAGCCTCCTGATAAGGTGTTATTAATTTTCTTAAGGAAATGATAACGAATATGATTGTGTTACAACCTGTTATCATGTAGAACACCCGGTGATTACTTTGTTGTTGGAATATATCCGGATATTGTGGTAATATATTAAGGCGCTGTGCGGATTACGTTGCTGTGGATTTCATTAACGACAGCGGAATTGATAAAAAAGACGGGGAAGCAGTGAAAACTCTTAGAGCGCTTATTCCTTTGTTACTCTTCATATCTC
>CBDUZM010000494.1:0-2995 GCA_965371685.1 uncultured Spirochaetaceae bacterium
ATGATCGTTTCCCGGCTCGATGAAAAAAAGGCGGAGGCGGGAATGGATTACTGGCTTAAGACTGATTTTTTGGAGAGGGGCATCCGGATCGACGGGACCTGGTTTCCCATAGTCAAGATGGACTGGGCGGAGGGAAAGACCCTGGGTGGTTTCATCGAGGAAAGGCATGACAATCCTTCAGTCATGCGGGCTTTACGCCGCAGGATGCGTGATCTGGCATCGTATATCGAGGCTGCGAACATCGCCCATGGAGATATTCAAAACGGCAATATCATCCGGACGGGAGACGGGCTCAAGCTGATCGATTATGACGGCATGTTCGTGCCGGGTATGGAGGAGATGAAGGGAGATGAGACGGGGCATCCGAATTTTCAGCATCCGGGACGCACTACCGCCGATTTTTACTCAAGAATAGACCGTTTTTCCTTTATTATATACGAGCTGAGCCTTCATGCTCTGGAGCTGGATCGGTCCCTTTTCCCTCGGTTCTCTACGGGCGAGAATATCCTCTTTTCCCGTTCCGACCTGCTCGAGCCGGGTTCCTCGAAAGTGTTTCAAGCGCTTGCCGGTATCCCAGATATAAAAAAGAAAGCAGAGCTCTTGAAGAGTATCTGCAGAATGCGTGTCGATGCAGTACCCGCGCTGGAAGATTATATCAGGTTGAAATCGGCGGTAAAGATACATGAATTACCTGCCGCTGTTACGACCGAAGCCGCCGCTGAAGCGGTGGAACAGGCTGAGGCGCCTGCCGGGAAGAAGCCATCCGAAAAATACATGGGACCTTATCCGGTATTCGCCGCCGAAGACTACACCGGTTTGTTCAGGGCATCCGGAAGAAAAGTGGAGGTTGTAGGCCGGGTGGAGGAGGTGAAGCACGGCCTTACACAGCATAAAAAACCATATGTCTTTCTGAACTTCGGACACTGGAGGAAAGATATCTTCCAGATTAATATCTGGCATGAAGGTCTGGAGAATTTTCCCCGGAAACCGGACAGCTCTCTCGTAGGGTCGTGGTTGAGTGTTACCGGCCTGCTCGATCAACCATACCGTAGTGAGAGATTTAATTATACCCATGTGAGCATAACAGTTCACGATTCTTCGCAGGTCAGGGTGATCAAGAGAAGAGAAGCGGCTTTTCGGCTGGATAGAGGATTCCCCGACACAGCGCCCGAAACCGTTCAGGACGGCAAAAAGAGCTTGAGCAACAGAGAGCTGCTTCGCAAATTGGAGCCGAGCGGCATATATCCTGCAGTAAGGCGTACCGGCAAACGCAGGCGCCGCACCTACACAGGGCGCCAGGCGCCGAAAGGCTTCACCCCTCCACGAAGATTCCTGTGGTTTTTTCTCCGAATATTGATGAGCCTGGCTCTGCTCGCGGTCCTTTACTTATTTTTGAAGATATTTCTGAGATAGACGAAGTGCTTTCGGCGAGTTTGCATTACAGGCAGGCAGTCCAGCCGCCGTCCACGACGAGAACGTGGCCGTTGACATAGTTCGAGGCTTCCGAGGCCAGATAGATAACAGCCCCGATCAGCTCCTCCGGATCCCCCCATCTGCCCAGCGGAACTTCCGTCTTGACCCAGGCATCGAATCGGCTGTCCTCTACCAGGATCCTTGTCATATCGGTAATAAAATAGCCCGGCGCCACGGCGTTGGCTTGAATGTTGTGCTTACCCCATTCTGTGGCCATCGACCTTGTCAGGGCATTCAGCCCTGCCTTGGCTGCGCTGTAATGGGCGATTGTCGGTCTGGCGCCGATGGAATTGAGAGAGGATATATTGACGATCTTTCCGGATCGTCTCCGGATCATTCCTTTCGCCACACATCGGCTTACTTTGAAGACGGAGGTGAGATTGCCATCGATGACTTTCTCCCAGTCCTCATCGGAAAGCTCTTCAAGGGGCGCTCTCTGTTGTATCCCCGCATTGTTGACGAGTACATCGATCCTGCTGAATTGCTCTTCAATTTGAGAGATGCTCCTGTCAACGGCTTTGCTGTCGGTGACATCGAAGCAAAAGCCTTCCGCCTTCCCTCCGCTGTTCCTGATATTCTCCACCGCCGTCTTCACGGCGTTCTCCGTTCGGCTGTTTACAATGACCATGGCGCCGGCATCGGCAAAACCTTGTGCAAAGGTCAATCCAAGGCCACGGCTCGATCCGGTTATCAACACCACCTTATTTTCGACGCTGAACAAATTTTTCATAGTAGTGATACTCCTTTCCTCATTCGCCGGCCATTCTCATTTATTGAATAATACATGTCAAGTGAAACGGCGCCGCAAAATTTCTTCTGCTGCTCCTTCTGGGTGTGCTGGGGGTAGGGTTTCTCCTTATTACGACGAGGATTTTCGCGATCGGGTCCGAGACAGCTTCACTGAGAAGGTCAATAATTGTCATGGCAGGGAGCGCCTCTCTTGTAGCCGGCGGTCTGTGCTATGTCGGCGTATTCAAGTGGGGGTACGGCAAAATAAAGATTGCCGTATTAATCATCTATATTGCTCTAATGGTGCTCCCCCAGCTTTCGGTGATTTTGACTGATGAAATCGGAGGAGCGAACGGTCCCCAGAGGTTTGCCGCCGCTCTCGCGGACATGAATCTGCCTTTGATTTCCGTATGCGCAGTAGTTCTCTTTTCAGGGTTGATGCTTCTCGGAATAAAGGTAATGAAAGATAAGCGGGAATAATGAAATGAGTATATTTATCGTGATCTCTCCCGTTAATCCGGATCCTATGTACAAGCAGGTAACGGATCAGATAAAGGATGCGATAGCCACGCGACAACTCAAGCCGAATGAAAAGCTGCCGTCCATTCGGGAAATGTCGGCAGAGTTGAAGATAAGCGCTATTACTATAAAAAGGGCCTATGCCGACCTTGAGAACGGGGGATATATTGTTACCCGGTCAGGCCTGGGCTCATTTGTTTCCGACATTGATGAGGCAAAATTGAAAGGCGAAAAGATGAAGGAAATTCGAGAGGAAATAAGGAAACTGATAGAA
>CBDUZM010000495.1:0-2991 GCA_965371685.1 uncultured Spirochaetaceae bacterium
ATAAAAAATCAGGAATTTGTCAATCAAAATATTTTCAATCTGGATAAGTATTTAGAAAATCAATAATTCGAGAAAATTGCGTTTTTAACTTGCGGAAAATGAGTTATAAAAACCCGACAGAAACAATAATATACATAGGTTCTTCTGACACAACATACACCTGGGATGGAAGCGTTGATGAGTTGCGAATTTCAAGCATAGAACGAAGTGCTGATTGGACTAAGGCTCAGTATGATTCTATGAGCGATGCATTTATAACATTTGGGAACGAGGAATAGGTCAAAGGGAAATTGCTGCTGTTCATAAGATTACCCATTCATCCTTCCGATATACAACTCATTTTGTGTGATTATTTAAGCGCTTAACTATCTCTAATCACTGCCTAATGACAACTTTCCCTGCAAATGATACACTGATGTGAGCATCCCGTGTTCCGGGGATGAAGAGCATCACCGAAGCAAGAAGGGAGGGGCTTCTTGAATCAGGTTATCGAATCCCTGAAAAGGGACAAAGTATTTATGTCGTGTGTCTCTCACTGGGAAGTGATTCCGGCCAGGGAGGGGAATTACAGAGATATTCCTGACAGCATCGACCGGCGTATAAGGGCGGCACTGGCCTCAGAAGGCATTTCCAGGCTTTATACTCACCAGCATGACTGCTATCAGCAGATCAACAGCGGTAAAAACGTTGTCGTCGTTACACCTACCGCCTCCGGGAAAACCCTTTCATACAATCTTCCGGTTCTGCAGTGGCTTCTCAATCATCCGGAATCAAAAGCGATGTATCTCTTCCCGACCAAAGCCCTTTCGCAGGACCAGCAGTCCGAGTTGAACGAGCTGGATCTGACCGGCCGGCTGGGTGTGAAGATTTTTACCTACGATGGGGATACACCTGGATCTATTCGCATTTCAGCGCGAAATCAAGGCCAAATTGTTATCACCAACCCCGACATGCTGCATTCAGGAATTTTGCCCAATCACCCTAAATGGGTAAAATTTTTCCAATCCTTGAAGTTTATCGTAATTGATGAACTCCACATGTACAGGGGGGTGTTCGGATCGCACCTGACGAATCTTATACGGCGACTGAAGCGAGTAGCCGCTTTCTACGGTTCAAAAGTCCAGTTTATTTGCTGTTCTGCCACTATTGGGAATCCCCTTGAGCTGGCAGAAAAGATAATCGAAGAAAAAGCGGTACTCATAGACAAAAACGGCTCTCCTTCCGGAAAAAGACATTTTATACTGTACAACCCTCCCTTGCTCGATCGTGTGCAGGGTATCAGGAGAGGTGTAGTGCTCGAATCCCAGGCTATAGCTTCGAAACTTCTCAAAGCAGGTATAAAAACTATTGTTTTTGCACGTTCCAGGGTGCGCACAGAGCTGATAGCATCCTATATCAGGGATTCCCTTAAGAATTTCTACACCGATGACCACCGCATACGTGTAGCATCTTACCGTGGAGGATATCTGCCCAACGAGAGGAGGAAAATCGAGAAGGGGCTCCGGGATGGTGAAATTCAGGGAGTTGTGTCTACCAGTGCATTGGAGCTGGGTATAGATATAGGGGGCTTGGATGCTTCAATCCTGGCCGGGTTCCCCGGATCGATCGCTTCCACCTGGCAGCGGGCCGGAAGGGCGGGAAGACGCAGTATGGTATCTCTTTCCATTCTGGTAGCGTCATCCTCGCCTATGGATCAGTACATAATTCAGCATCCGGAGTATTTCTTCCAGAAGTCGCCCGAGTCGGGCTGGGTAGATCCTGACAATATCTACATTCTTATGGATCAATTAAAATGCGCTGTATTTGAGCTCCCCTTCAGCAAGGATGATCTCTTCAAGGGAGATGTGCAGAATCTGCTCGCCTATCTGGAGGAAAACGGTGTAATCCGTTTTACAGGTAATAAATGGTATTGGTCTGAAAGGTCTTATCCTGCTGAAAAGGTATCCCTGAGAACCGCGACGGCTGAGAATGTGGTGATTGTGAATACCACGGGAGGAAAGAACCGGGTAATCGGCGAGATGGACAGGCCTTCGGCTAAAGAGCTCCTCCACAAGAACGCCATTTACATTCACAGCGGCGACCAGTATGTGGTGAAATCACTCGATCTCGAAGAAAAGAGGTGCTATGTAGAGGAGACCAACGTCAATTACTACACTGATACAATTGTGAAGACCGACATCAAGCTTTTACACAAAGACAGCGAGGAAAGTTTTTTTCATATGGCAGTCGTTATCGGTGATATACTCGTTCGCACCCAGGTAACACGGTTTAAAAAATTAAAGTTCAAAACCCATGAAAATATTGGCTACGGCGATGTGGACCTTCCCGAAGAGGAGATGCATACCCGCTCAGTGGTCGTAATATTCCAGCCTGATAAACCGGGCGGCGAGCTTTTTCAGGCTTTGAGAGAGACGGAAAAGGGTGAAGTTATCAGACGTCTGGGATACCTTATGAAACATGTGGCGCCCGTGTTTCTTCTCTGCGATCCGGGAGACCTGGGTATAGCGGAAAGGTTGAGGGATCCGACTTTCGGGCAGCCCTGCCTCTATATTTATGACAATTATCCCGGAGGAACCGGTCTATCGGAGGGGCTTCTTCGAAACATTACGAACGTTTTAAAAGGTTGTCTGGATGTTATTACGAACTGTCCCTGCTCGGGAGGTTGTCCCTCCTGTATGGGTCCGCCGGACGAAAATAATATGGGTGATTTCAACGCAAAGAAAACTGTGGCCCGGTTTTTGAGCCAAATCCTCTCAGCTTATGGATGAAAAAATTTCTGATTTAGCGCGAAAGTTATCCTATCTGTCTTCCCGGGGAAAGAGAGAGGATTCGGGCGTAAAAAAAGGTGACGCAGACGATCTTTTTCTTCGTGATGACGGTTGGGAAAAGCTGGGAGAATATATTTACAGGAAGATGTATAGGGCGCCCAATCCTTTCCCCGGACGGAAAAATCAATACTTAATCGAAAAACTGATCGAAAACTCTTCAGCG
>CBDUZM010000496.1:0-2981 GCA_965371685.1 uncultured Spirochaetaceae bacterium
GACTTTGATCTTTTTCCTGAAGAGATCGACGGCATAAACAGATTGTTCAGAAGATATGAAAATTTTTACATTAGGGGTAATTTTAAAAAACCCCTCCATTACAGTGATCTTCTTTGGTTCAGGAATAATACTGATCGTTTCCATTGCGTTATATTTCAAATATTCAAGAATTTTGAAGCCTACGTTTTCTGCGCACTTTTAGTTTTTATTATTATATGGGAGAATCGTGCGATGGTTAGCTAATTCATCCCTTTATACCTGTAAGGGTAATACCCTGTACAAAGTATTTCTGCGCAAAGAAAAACATGAGCATACACGGCACTGCAATAAGCACCGATCCGGCCATTATCAGGTGCCAGGAGGATGTGTAGTAAGTGCCTCGAAACGAGGACAGGCCAAGAACCAGGGTTCTTTTAGCCGCCGAGTGAAGATAGATCAGAGGACCGAAAAAAGCGGTCCACTCCCCCATGAATGTGAAAATCGCCGCTGTTGCAAGAACCGGCTTGGAAAGAGGAAGGATTATTTTAGAGTATATCCCTAAATGTCCGTACCCGTCGATTCTGGCGGCATCGTCCAGCTCGAACGGTATGGTCAGGAAGAACTGCCTCATCAAGAATATATAAAAGGCAGAACCGAAGAAATTGGGAACTATAAGCGGTTTGAATGTGTTTAACCAGTGGAGATTTTTAAAGATAATATACCTGGGTATCAACGTCACTTGACCCGGAACCATCATTGTCGCCAGTAATACTAAAAACAGGATATCGCTCCCCTTGAAACGGATTCGGGCAAAACCATAGGCCACCAGAGAAGAGGATAAGAGTAGTCCGAACATGCTCAACAAGGTAATGGTGGCTGTATTTTTTGTAAGCAGCGGAATGTTTATTTTTTGCCATACCGAAGGATAGTTGGAAAACATAAAAGGTTTTGGAATCCATTCTGGGGGCAGCTTGAATATATCCGATTCCTCTTTTAAAGAGCTGGAAATCATCCATGCAAGAGGAACGAGAAAAATTACAGCGATCAGGCATATTATCAAATAGACGCACCCAATCCAGATTTTATGCTTAACGCTCTTACGAGAGATCCAGGCAACAAACCTGCTTTTTTGCTTTTCGTTTTTACTTACTCTTTGCTTTTCAAGCACCATAAATCATTATCTCCCTTTTGTCTTTTTCATTCCTTCATAGTAAACCCACATAGGAGAGCCCTTCAGGATCAGAAGTGTAAAGAACAGGATAATAAAAAATATGATCCAGGCTAATGACGAAGCATACCCCATACGGAAATCTTCAAAGGCTTTTCGGTACAGATAGAGCTGGTAGAAGAGCGAAGCATTATTGGGCCCTCCCCCGGTCATTGTATAGGCTGCTCCGAACACCTGGAACGTACCGATTACACCCATAATCAGATTGAAGAAAATTGCGGGAGAGATCATGGGCAGGGTTATCGACCAGAATCTCCTCCATACGCTGGCGCCGTCCACCTCGACCGCGTCGTACAACTCCTGGGGCACACCCTGGAGGGCGGCCAGATAGATTATGGTGCTTCGTCCGATTCCCCACAGCCCCATAAGAACGATTGACGGCAGCACCCAGGATGTGCTGCCAAGCCAGTTCGGACCTTTTATTCCCACTGCTCCAAGCATACTGTTGAAAAGCCCGAAGGTGGGATCGAACAGCCATGCCCAGAGAAGCCAGACCGATAGAGCGGGCAGGATCGCGGGCAGATAATATATGGTTCTGAAAATTGGCATTGCCTTGATCTTCTGGTTGAGAAGCACGGCGATCATAAGGGAAGATATAAGAGAGAGGGGCACGCTCATAGCCGCGTATTTGAAAGTCACTACCAGCGCTTTGGGGAAAAGTGCATCGTCCGTGAAGAGTTTTATGTAATTCTTGAATCCAACCCAGATGGGAGCTTTCACCAATGTGTAGCGTGTAAAGGAGAGGTAGATCGCACTGATGAAGGGACCAAGAAAAAACCATAGAAACCCGATTATCCATGGAAGGATAAAGAGATACCCCCATATATTTTCCTTCCTCTCCATTCTGGTCATTTTTTGCATACGGCTCGATTCCTCTTTTCTAAATAAAAATATACAGCCCGGGGATCCGGGCTGTATTAAAATCGAAATTCTTTTTTAATGCTCTGCGTTGAAATCGTCCAGGGCTTTCTGCATATCCTTAACAGCCAGCTTCATGAATTCGTCGATTGAGGTGATCTTGTCCCTGTCGCCCACCGGCAGCAGCAGCCTGTCGGAAGCTGCATTAAAAGCACGTGTAAGCTCTGTTCGTGCAGGATGACCGAACGGCATTGATCCGAATTCGAGCATCTTCAGGTATGCTTCCGCATTCTTAGGCTTCTTGTCGGATTCCAGGAAAAAGTCCGAATTTGCAAGCTTCTTCAAGGCCGGAACGTAACTTCCCTTCATGTGCCTGCTCCATTCCTCGGTAGTGGTAAACTTCAAGAACCTGTATGCCTCGTCAGGCGCCTTTGTAGATGCCGAGATCAGGTAAGCTTCGCCGCTCATGTATACACCACGGTGGCCTTGATAGCTTGGATACATGACCACGTCCCAGTCGAAATCCTCGACTGTACGGGCGAGAGCTCTGCCCCACGCCGCAATACCGGAAATGGCTACCTTACCCGACCTGAATGCGCGGAGTGATCCTGAACCGAACAGGGTCTGCGCCTCCGAAGGCTGTGGATGGCATTTATAGTTGAAGACCATATTATAGAAGGTCACAAGCATATCGCGGGCAATGGGCCTGTCAATCAGTATCTTGGTGCCGTCTTCGCTGAACATGGTGCCGCCGTAAAGAAGACTCGTCTGGCCTGTGCTGTCCCAATCGGCAATACCCCACTGATCGTTGACACCGTCTCCGTCAAAATCCTTGGTCAGTTTCCTGGCCATATCGACCATTTCTTCCATGGTCCAGTCGTCTGTGGGATAAGGCATTCCCTCTTTGTCAAACAGA
>CBDUZM010000497.1:0-2980 GCA_965371685.1 uncultured Spirochaetaceae bacterium
ACTGACGCACATCCTTTTCCACCTTTATGCTGAAAGAGCCCAGCACATCGAGCACAACCCCTTCATTACCGAGGAAAGTTTCCACCGCGGCGGTAAAATTGAAAATGGGACTCTCCGTTTTTGCAGCGGTGTTTCCTGAAGAATCACCTTCGGGATCTTTCACGGAATCCTCTTTTCCCCCAGCGAGCCACTTTTCAAGGATAGGTGCGATATCCTTCTTCTTAAAGGGTTTACTGATAAAATCGTTCATTCCTGCGGCAAAGCATCTCTGCATTTCCTCTTTTGTAGCACTCGCGGTAACGGCGATAATGGGAATTACATTCTCCGATTCCCTGATCGCCCTGGCAGCCTCGAGACCGTTCATGTTGGGCATTTGAATGTCCATGAAAATCAGATCGTATACCGCCTTGCCCGCCATATCCACCGCCTCTTTACCGTCATTGGCCACATGAATGCAATAGCCCATTTTCTCAAGGATGGTTTGAAAGAGCACTTGATTCACCACATGATCTTCAGCCAGGAGTATTTGTATGTCCTTCTTTAAATCAAGCTCTGCATCCGGAACTAGAGGTGGCTCATCCGCCTCTACGGTTTCCAGGTCGATGGACTGGCCGGTAGTTCTTATCAATGTTTCGCGAAGCTGTTCAAGCCTTACAGGCTTGTTCAGATAATCGCCAAACCAATGTAAAAGCTTCATCTTCGCTTCATCACCGCTCTTGCCCGCTGGTGTTAACAGGACGAGTTTCAGGTAGTTGATAGTTTTATCCGAGCTGATTTCTCCTGCAAGCTGCCAGCCGTCTATTCCGGGCATCTGGGAGTCGATAAGGACCAGATCGAATTTATCCGGAGTCCCTGCGGCTTCTCGAAGCATGGCGAGCGCTTCGCTTCCATTAGAAACGGAAGCGCTTTTACATCCCCAGAATTTTAGATAGCTGCTCAAGACTTTCTGTACCGTTCTATTGTCATCCACGATAAGAATATTCGTGCCGGCCAGCTCCTCACCGCCGCCTCCGGCAGATCGTCCATTCTCTTCCGCTTCTTCCAGAGGTAAAATAAACCAGAAGGTCGATCCTTTGTCGGGCTTGCTTTCAACTCCGATTTCCCCTCCCATTAGTCTTGTAAGATCTTTTGAGATCGTAAGCCCGAGCCCTGTCCCGCCGAACCGTCGTGAGGTTGATGAATCTGCCTGCGTAAAAGAATCGAAAAGCCTTTCCTTCTGATCTTCGGAAATACCAATTCCTGTATCCTGTACGGCAAACCTTACGGCCAAACGGCCGCGGATACGTTTTACCGCTCTTACTGTGAGTAAGACATCTCCCTTTTCTGTGAATTTAACTGCGTTTTTTACCAGGTTGACGATGATCTGTCTTATACGGTGAGGGTCCCCCTTTATGGTCCTTGGAACGGATGGATTTATCCAGGAAACGAACTCGAGGCCTTTTTTATGCGCTTCAAGAGAAACCAGATCGACCGCTTCTTCCGCCATTTTGGATAGATCGAAATCGATAAGCTCCAAATTCAGCCTGCCTGCTTCGATTTTAGAAAAGTCTAAAATATTGTTTACGAGACTGAGCAGCACATCTGCCGCAAATTCGATTTGAGAAGCATATTCTATCTGCTCCGCGTCAAGGTTCGTGTCGGAGAGCAGCTCTCCCATTCCGATTATCGTGTGGATGGGAGTGCGAATTTCATGGCTGACGTTTGCCAGGAAATCCGATTTGGTTTTCATAGCCTCCTCGGCAGATTCCTTGGATCTCTTCAGGTCATCATGCAACTGCCTCATTTGCGTAACATCCTCGACAATTCCAAAGACATCAGGCTTAGCCGCAGGCAGGTTATTAATCATGGTCATACTGATATGAAGCCATTGAAGGGTCTTTTTCTTACATGCGAAACGGCAGTCCATCAATAAATGTTTTTTGTTTCCGGAAATTAAGTCCTCAAACAGGGTGATGAAACCTGGTAAGTCTTCCTGGTATATAAGCCGGGAAAGCGGGACACCGGTAAGCTCTTCTTCGGATAGGTTGAGTATTTTGCAGAAGGATGCATTGGGCAGCATGATGTTGCCGGTATGACTGACAATTAACATCCCCAGTTCTGAGTAGTCAAAGAGGCTCTTAAAATGGATGTCGGCCGGGCTGGTATATGCCGGCGGCGTATTGAGGATTTTACTGATAGTACCCTCCCGCTTGATTGATCGTTCTCCTTCTTTTGTTTAGAAATTCATTTTAAGAATTTCGGCTGCTTTTCTCATGATATCATTCGGCTTCAAAGGCTTGATGAGATAGCTGTTTACACCGTATCCGAGAGCCTTTTTAACTGTCTCTTTTTTTGAAAGAGCAGATAGGATGATAATGGGAATGCGGGTTTCCCTCGTTTTCAGGTTTTTTAACACGGTGAAACCATCCATCTCCGGCATGAGAAGGTCGAGAAAGATCAGATCGGGGTTGCTCTTGTCCAGGTCATCTACGAACTGCTTTCCGTTTTCATAGCTGTTTATCGTGCAGCCTGACTTTGCAAAAGTGGTCTGGATAAGCGCCCGGATAACAGGATCGTCGTCCACAACGCTGATCCGAGTATCCTTGTCCAGGTTTAACGCTTCCCGGGATGCCTCTTCCCCCTTTTCTCCGGCAAAATGGAGATGTATCGTCTCTTCCACATCTTTGCCGGTTTTTTTTGCCATGATAAAATCCTGACGAACCACTTGAACTCCGTCTTCCATCCAGTCGCTGACCTTGATCCCCAGCAGCTTATCCATGGCTTCGTTGATATTTTTCGCTACTTCAATATTTTTAAAAGCGGGCAGCATTTGAAGTACCTGTGGCATGGTGTCGGCAGTGGTCAATATCTTGATGCCTTTGAGGCAGAATCATTATTAAATGAATTTCATATCCCTGTTATTTCAATAGATGTTTCTAGCGAATTATTTCGCTTTGTTGATCCAGGAGAGACTAGCTGTTACATCTTAGCTAAAGAAGAA
>CBDUZM010000498.1:0-2979 GCA_965371685.1 uncultured Spirochaetaceae bacterium
CTGAGCAGAAAGGTGTTTTTGATCAGGCGGAAATAGTAGGGGTGCTTGAAGAATTTAATGAAGTTCTCCAAACCGATCCACGGGCTCCCGAACACACCCAACCGTGTATTGTATTCCTCGAAGGCAATAATAATCCCGTACATGGGGATGTAATGAAAAATAATGTAAAAAAGAAAACCGGGAAGCAGCAAAATGAAGAGGAATTTCGTCTTTTTTATTTCTTTCAGTTTGGCCGCAAAACCGCCGGGTTCATTGATTTGCAGCCTGTCCGGTTCGATCGATTCGTTAGAAGATCTGCCCTTTTTATTTTTCGTTAAAGAGAATACTCCCAAATTTTCATCCTGGTCAAATTAGTAAAGTATTATTGGGCTATTATTTACAGGATGTCTATTCCCACCTGCCGGATTAGGCGACAGGGCTTAAGAATTCAGGGAACAATTGACAGCTCTTTCCACAATTCTTAAGAATTCGTTTTTTTACATTATTTTCCTGAAATCGGTGGGTATAACGCCCTTTACCCTTTTAAAAGCCCTGCTGAACGCCTTTACGCTGCCGTAGCCTGTATCCTGGGCAATACTGTTTATCGGGATATTTTTATCGGAAAGCATCTCGCAGGCGCTCTTCATACGGACCTCTTCCAGGTAATCGGAGAAACGGATACCGTTCTGTTCTTTGAAAAAGGAGGAAAGGTAGGCTTCCGCCATATCGAATGCATGTGCTACCTCGTAGAGGTTTAAGCCAGGTTTTCCATGATTCGTCCGGATATAATCCTTGATGCGTTCAATCAGTTCCTGATTATGGCTCTTCTTCATTCGGTCGATTATGTCACATATTTCTTCATATATCTCTTCAATAACGCTGTATGCCTCATCAAATGTTTCGCAGTGCCGCAGGTCCTTCACCCTTTCTATAATGGGTATTTTTTCCCTGCTCTGGTTAAGATACCTCTGCCTGAGAAGCTTAATAATGCTGCAGCGCATGTTGTTTACAAGAAATTTCAGCATGTCTGCCGACAATGATCGATTCTCTATGTTTTCCCTGTAAACGAGAGAGAGTATATCGATCGCTTCCTTCCTGTTTCCCGCCCTGGCGTTATTCATGAGCCTCTCTTCCACACCCAGGGGATAGTAGTAGTCGCTCTTATTCTCCGTCCGCTCCTCGTACCAGTTGATTCCGAAATCCCTGCTGATTCTCATCGTGTCCGAAACTTCGGCGCCCTCTCTATAAGAGTGCCACGTATCTGTCAGGCGGGAATAGAGCTTGCCCGCGGAAAATGATACATGGATGTCATACTCCTTTAACAGGGTATTATAAATCTGAAAAAGCAGCTCCTCTGCAATGCTTCTGTACCTGCCGGCTTCCGAAGCCTCCAGGCACATGAGCAGCACGACCTCGTCCTCTGCTCTATCATGCACATGCAAGCGGGTGCGGAACTTCCTGCCGATTAAGTTTTTAATAACTGCTTTCGCTCCGAAGAGGCTGTTCAGCCTTCCGTTGAACTGTGTATCGTTATAGACATTAATGTGCGCCAGTATCACCAGGAAACAGCCTTCTTTGACGTCGATCCCCAGGCGTGAAAGTACCTCCCGTACCTCGGCTTCCGTTGTATACTCCCCCCTGAAGAGGCGCTCGAAAAATGCTGCTCGGAGTAGAGGAAGCTGCTCTTTCATCTCCCGCAGCAGGGATCTGTTCAAGTCGGCGATTTGATTGACGTTCTTTCTAATGAAATCGTATTCGTTCCTATCCAAAGAATCGCCGGAAGGCAGCTTTTCTTTTACCACTCTTACAAGCTCCCTTAAAGGCCTGGTGCTTCTCAGCGCAAGCAGATATGCCGTAATAAACCCGAGAATCAGGACAGCGAGCCCTATGCCGCTCATCAGCCACCGTGCAAAAAGGGTCCGCACCAGTACCGTTCTGAATGGTATGACGGACACATACCTCCAGTTTTGGGAAAAGGAGGTTGTATACGAGACTATAACTTTCTGATTCTCTATAACATCTCTGATAAATCCTTCCTCTCCTGAAAAATGAGAGGAATCGGCAATGAGAGCGCTTCCCGACTCCACCAGCGACGCCATGACCTCGCTATCTTCATTTAAAATGTAAACCGATCCATCGACGGATATGTCTTTTAAAAGCTCTTTTATCACATCCTCGTCTATCAAGAGCCAGATGACTATCGTAGGATTCTCACGGTACACGGCGGGAAAAGAATGAACATAGGTAAGGGCATTAAATGAAAGCGACCCCAGGGTAACCGGCGCTGCGGGGAAACAGCTCTTTTCATGTGAGGATTTTAAAAATATTTCCTCCCATTCTTCAAAATCCATGCCGTTGAAATGAAAGCGGTCGCGATAGAAAGAACGGGTTTCATAGAAACCATCCCTCATGAAAATACTATTGCTGTTCCTGAAATATAAAGCCATTGAATGGATGAAGCGGCTCCTTTCATAGTACGCCGACAGCCTGCGCTCCAATTCATACAGGTAATAAGTGGAAGATCCCTCAATAGGGTCCTCTAAAATAGCAAATCTTCTTACATAGGGATCGTTTCCCAGCTGCAGAACCATCCGGTCTATTTCCAGCATGACATTATCCAGGGTATCCCGTGCCTTACTGAGCAATGCAAGGTTAGATTTCTTTTCCTCCAGCTCCACTACCCTGATAATTTCACGATAGACGAACACCCCAATCAGAACCGGGATGAGGAGAATAAAGATATATGACAGGAGGAAGCTGTAAAACGGACGGAGCTTCTTCACGAAATCGACCCCTTTTTGTTTACTATAATAGCTTAAAATACCATTTTAGTGAAGGGGTGAAATATCCCGAAAAGTTGATATAGTTGAAGAAATACGATACTTGTTTAGCTAAGCTGGCTGAATTATGCACATCAAACATTCCTTGCTGCGGGGCGGACCCTTCCCGGGTGGAGGAGCATCATCACGGCCTGCGCGCCGGGGGATTGGGTGACTCCCT
>CBDUZM010000499.1:0-2975 GCA_965371685.1 uncultured Spirochaetaceae bacterium
CCTCCGGTTCGGTTACATGGGACAGGACCAACGTGCCCCCGTAGGGATCATCCTCCCCGCCGCAGGACGAAAAAGCGATGAACAGAACCGGAACGAGAAAAAGGGAAACGATTATTAAGAGCGCAGGCCGTGTCTTCAACATTCACCATCCTTAAACAGGGTTCAGCAATTGGATTATATTGAGACACGATTTCCATTATTATTGAATCGGGAAATCCCTGATTTTATACTTCTAAATACCTTAGGCCTGGCGTACGCTGGACGAAGCGCGTGAAGCATTTTTACAGTATGTTTACAGGGAGGAATCGACGCTGCAGGCGGTTGTGGCAGGACCGGTCTGAATTCCTTAACGGAAGCCGAAGATCACAGGGAAAAGGAATATCACCACCGCGGCCCATCCTGCATAGACCGGGAGGTACGCGGTCTGCCAGGCCTCGAGGCCCTTGAAACGGATCTTTTTCAGGAAAAACCGCACGTAGAGGAAGGCCAGGCCCGCCAGGTTTACGAGGAGCGCGATGTTTTCTCCCAGAGCCGCCATCTTGTTCGGGCTGGCGCCGAAAGAGGAGAGACGGAAAAGAATCGCCGAAAGGGCTATTGCGTCGATTATGAGAGCGGCCGCAATCAAAGCAAAGTTCATATAATCAAAGAAACCGGCGCTTTCCCTCGAACCGCGGGCCGAAATTACATAGAGCACAAGCCCGAGCACGAGAGCGAGCATGACGTCAAAACCGATCAGGAACTCCCTCTCCATGTAGGGACTCTTCTTTAAGATTGCCATTACCAGCAGGAAAGAGATCATGGCGAGTAGAAAGAGAGGACTGAATATGCGGGCCAGCACCGGCGCCAGGTTTTCCACGATGCTCTTTTTGGCTTCCACCAGGTAAACGGCTGCAACAGGCGCCGCCATGCCTCCGTAGACGGCAACGAACTCTTGTCCCGCGTAGGTAATGTCCACGTCGATCGAGGAGAAAATCGCGAAAAGGAACCAGATCAATACGGCGCCTCCGCAGAGAATGAGAACCGTGTATATGAATGTTTCACCTGTAAACCTGAGGAAATCCATTCTTCGGCCGACACCCGCCCACCCTCCTCCCCCGTAGGCAATGCAGAGCACCAGCCAGAGAAGGATAGGCATGTGTATTGCCATCAGTATCTGGTTATGAGCCGGTTCATAGGACGGGTAAAGGTTTGCCGCAAGAAAGGTGAGGACAAAAGGCAGGGCGATCATCAGGCAGAGCTTACCGGTAAGCCGCCTCTTCCATGCAAAGAAAACGGCTATCATGGGCAGTATAAAGAAGCTGAGGTTCTTGAAGTAGAAGACTTCCTGCCCGCCGAACAGATGGAATCCGAAAAGCTCCGGTAACTTTGCAAAGGTCCCGGCCAGGAGACACAGGATTACAATGAATCCCGTCTCTCTACGGATTCGTGCCTTTGAATGCGGATCACCCGGTTCGATCATGAGCTGTTTCCAGAGGCTTTCCGTATTGATTTTTGAAAACTCCCTTGAAAGGGCATCCGCGTTGCCGAGGCGTTTGACCGAGATGAAAAACGCCTCTTCTGCGGACAAACCTTTTGCCTGAAGATTATCGATCTCCTCACGCAGATGGCCTTCCATCTCCTCGATATCCGGTTCTTTGAAGTTGCCTCTTGCCCTGAGGTAATCTTTCCACGAACTAATTTGCGTTTCTACATCAAACATAGTATCCCCTTTCCCTCCAGGCTGCACCGCTCAGAGATCGACTTCCATGCCTTCCTTAAAGTGTTGTTTACCAGCTCCCACTGCTGTTTTTGCCGGGAAAGCGCCTCCAGCCCGTAAGCTCTTATCCGGTAGTACTTCCTTTTCCTGCCGCTGCCGGATTCCTTCCAGAAGGACTCAATATACTCCAGGCCCTCCAGGCGGTGGAGAACCGGATAGAGCATACCTTCAGACCACAGGATCTCGCCTCCCGACAATCCCTTCACCTTTTTAATAATGGCATACCCGTAGCTTTCCCCTTCCTTTAACAGCGACAGGATGAGAGCCGTTGCCGATGCCGCCACAAGATCCTTGGAGATTGTCATTTATGCCTGCCCTCATTCTTATAATACATAGAACTATTATGCATAGATTTTCTATGTATGTCAAGGAAAAAATTCCGATACTTGACCAGGTTGGTTTATATTAGTACAATAGACTATAATAGGACGGTTGACTATGATAATAAATATTTCAGATGCGAAAACAAATTTATCGAAACTGGTGGATATGGCTTATCACGGTGAAAAAATTGTAATTGCCAAGAATAATCTGCCTCTTGTTGATATGGTTCCTCATAAGCCGGAAGGCAAAAGAAAACTTGGCTTACTGCAGGGGAAGCTTACTGTTCCTGATAATTTCACAGATGAGGATTCTGAAATAAATGAGATGTTTTACGGAAAAGATGAATGAAAATAATACTCGATACCTATATTTTCCTGTGGGCTCTATCCGATCCGGAGAAAATAAGCCCCGATAATCTTCTGGAAATTGAAACACACGCAAATACAATTTATGTGAGTTCAATCAGTATTGCCGAGATGATGATTAAATCCTCCCTCCACAAACTGGTTATAATGTTTAATCCGATTGAAATGGTTGAAAAAAGCGGATTTGAATTACTGAATTTTAGTGCAAGAGATGCAGTTTTACTAAAAGAAATGGCCTTCCATCATAAAGATCCCTTTGACAGAATGCTTATTGCTCAAAGTATGGCAAATAAATACCATATAATGAGTGATGACAGCAGGTTTAAGCTGTATGATTGCAGGACAATTTAGCGCCGCCAGATATTAGCCGGAGATTTTATGCTACAAAAGGAAGATGTAATTCTGCCTATTGAAGCAAAATATTTTACATCATTTAAGCTCACGGGGGCTGGTTAAAGCACGACATTCGTTTCCTTTACACTGCCGGGCAAGCTGACTCTCATTACCACAAAACCAGATAACACATCCGG
>CBDUZM010000500.1:0-2962 GCA_965371685.1 uncultured Spirochaetaceae bacterium
TTAACAAGTATTTTTTTTATCGCCGGAAAAACCCTACGCAGATTGAAAGGTTTTCTTTTCCGCCAAAAGTATAACTACAGGGTCGCACTAATCCGCTCGTCGCTAAGCACTTTTCTGGTCAACCTTTCCGCACAATACGATTCCATCTATGCATCGGCTCTCGGCGCCGATTCCGTTCAATTAGGGACGATCGGCAGCGTTGGTGGCGCTGTCAGCGCTCTGGTTTCGGCGCCCCTGGGATGGCTGATGGATCGTTACAGCCTAAAACGCCTGTATATACTCGGTGTTGCGCTGATGGCGGGATCGGTCATGACATATGCCCTTGCGCGGGATTGGCAAACGATCATCGCAGCGGCCATCCTGTTCTCGGTTGCTTTGAGGCTTACAGGAACAGGCTGCAGCGTGATTTGTGCCGATTCGGTTGCCAACAGAGATAGGGTAACCGCTCAGAACCTCTGTGTTACCATCGCTTCCCTGTTTTCACTGCTCGCACCCCTCATAGCAGCGCCTCTGGTTACGGCTTTCGGAGGCCTGACAGCCCAAGGCATCCGGCCATTGTATGGATTTCGATTCGGAGGCTATGTCCTGGTTTGCATATTATTGGCGGTTTTGCTCAGAGAGCCGGTGAGACCGCTCAGAGATATGAGAAAGAGCCGCCCGCATTTTATTGAGGATTTCCGTCGGCTCTTCGAAAGCTCGAAACCCCTGAAAAGATGGATCTTTGTGTCGACCCTTACGATGTTTCCCACGGCTATGACCGCTCCGTTCTTCCAGCTTTTTGCCTACCAGGTGAAGGGGGCGGATCAATATCTGCTCGGACTCATGGCGGCGGCTGCGATTCTGGTTCGCCTTATATTTGGAATACCCCTGGGGCGCCTGGCGGATCGAATCGGCAGAAAGAAAGTAATCTATATCCTCACGCCATTCTGGTACGCTTCCTATCTACTGCTCAGTCTCTTTTCCAGCCCGGTTGCGATGATATTCGCCGGCGCCTTTCAGACTTTTTTCAGCATCTGTTCAGGGATCATCAGCGCGATGACGATGGAGCTCGTACCGGTGGAGCGAATGGGAAGGTGGACCGGTCTTCTTGGTCTTTTCCGGGGGATAGTCGTCATCCCGGCGCCTTTACTTGGCGGGTTAATATGGAAGCACTGGGGCCCGCTCTATGTTTTCGTCATACCCCTTTTAATCGATCTGTTAATAAAGATTCCCCTGCTCTTCACTATACCGGAAACCTTGAAATCGCAGGAACGGGAGGCGTGAATACGGGAAAGTGCGGAAAATCATTTACGAGACTATATCAACGGGACTATATCAGCGCTCAGCTGGCAAAGCACAACAATTCTGTAAAAGAAACGGCGGAAGCGCTTGAAATGCTGCCCAATAATCTCTCGAGAAAAATGCGGGAGCTGGGAATAAACAGCGGCGGAGATATATAAACCCCCGGTGATTACTTTGATGTTGGAATATATTCTGATATTCTGATACTATATTAAGGTGCTGTGCGGATTACGTTGCTGTGGATTTTATTAACGACAGCGGAATTGATAAAAAAGATGGGGAAGCAGTGAAAACTCTTAGAGCGCTTATTCCTTTGTTACTCTTCATATCTCTCTTACCCTGTACGGTTTTCGGCGATGAGAAGCCTGTCGCATACGTTATTGAGCTTCATGGCGAAATCGACAGGTCTTTAATGGTCTATTTGAGCCGGGGTATCGAGAAAGCGATAGACAGTGATTCGTCGGTCATAATATTCGATATCGATACCTTCGGCGGCAGGGTGGACTCCGCCCTTCAGATAACAAGCCTTATCGGAGGCGCCGGGAGCATTCCGACGGTGGCCTTTGTTACCACAGGGCAGGAAAGGACCGGTGTCAGCTGGTCTGCAGGAGCTCTCATCGCCTTTTCCTGCGACCGCATCTATATGGCGCCGGGAACTTCCATAGGCGCGGCGGCGCCTGTTTACCAGACTCCTGAAGGGGGAATGGAGCTAGCGCCCGAGAAGGTGGTAAGTGCGACCAGAACACAGATGGCTGCGCTGGCCGAGAAAAACGGCTATCCCAAAGGCATCGCCCTTGCCATGGTGGACAAGGACGTGGAGCTGGTGGAGGCGATTCAGGGAGACCGCGTAATCGCAGTAACCGGCGAAGAATTCGAGATAATGCTCAAGGGTTCCGGGAAAAAGGAAGAGACACTGGAAAAGGGAAGGACCATATCCCCGGCAGGAAAATTGCTTACATTAACAGCCGGGGAGATGGAACGATATGGCGTCTCCTCGGGAACAGTATCCGGCCTTTCAGATATCTACAGTGACATGGGACTCGAGAACCCGGATGTTGTCCTGGTGGAACAGACGGTTCCCGACAGGATCGTTGCTGTCCTTACCAGCGCAGGTCTCACCAGTCTGCTCGTTATCGCAGGAGTCCTTGCCCTTTTTATGGAGCTTACGAGCCCCGGCTTCGGTGTCCCGGGAACGGCTTCGATTATTTGTTTCGCCGTGGTTTTTGTCAGCAACTTCATGCTGGGAACGGTAGGCTCCCTGGAGCTCCTCCTCTTCCTGCTCGGGGTCGTTCTCCTCGTAATCGAGCTCTTTATCATTCCCGGATTCGGTGTTACGGGAATTTCAGGAATTCTCCTTATCGTAGTTTCACTGGTCCTATCGAGGCAGGCTTTCATCCTGCCGGAGGTGGATTGGCAGTGGGATATTTTCAGGGATAACCTGCTCATTGTGCTTAGCAGCCTCACCGCTTCGTTCATCTTCCTTTTTGTGATGGCCCGTTTTCTGCCCAGGTTGTCTCCCTTCAGACGGGGCATGGTGCTCACGGCGACTCAGCGTAAAGAGGAAGGCTTTACCGTTCAGACACAGAATGATCAGGAGCTGCTGCTTGGGAAAAAGGGAATAGCATTGACCGTTCTGCGTCCTGTAGGCAAAGCGGAGATCGATGACCGGATTGTCGTTGTA
>CBDUZM010000501.1:0-2944 GCA_965371685.1 uncultured Spirochaetaceae bacterium
GTGAAATCCCCATTTATCCACCAACTGAAGCCCGATATCGAACCGACATCCGGCTTCATCGGTTAAAGAAAGCGTACTCGGCAGGACAATGCGAATCTCACTCAATTCCGGCTCACCTTCATAATCAAGCGGAAGCAGAATTAAATTTCTGTTGAACTCCCCTTTTTCATGATCTATGCCATCCTTTATCGAACGCTTTGCCTGGCGCCGCCCAAGCCCCGCTTCCAGGCAGCCATTGGATATGCTTTTATCAGTAAGAGACGTCTGAATCCAGCAGTCTCTTTGGATTCCCGCGGATAAGATTATCTATCTCTTCTTCCGATATGCCCTGAGTCTGCATCATGGGAACGATATTTTGCAGAATGTGGTGATACCCGTATCCACCGAAATTGCTGAGAAGACATTTCAAGCAGACATCTGTGGTAATCAGGATTTGTGATAGATATCCCGCCTCCAGCAGTTCCTTGAGAGCCGCTATCCTTTCACTGTCTGTAGCAAAACCACCCTCGGCGAAGGAACCGCTGCTCGGTTCGACGCCCGTTTCAAGGGAAAACTCCTTCCCAAAATCATCGAACTGTATATATACTCCCCTCTCGAGCATATCGGACATGTATGCGATGTCCAGAACTACATCCGTATGACAAATCACGATTCTTGCGGGATCGATCTTTTCGCTGCTGAGAATCTCGACGATTCCAAGGCCGGTTTTACCCCACGGATAGGTATGAACCTGTATAGCAGCGCCGGTTTGTCTGCAGACCATGGCCGCCGCTCGCAGGCTCTTTTTCTCGGCAGGATGAATCGGATCGCTTGTTCCTATTTCGCCTATTACCCCTGCTTTGATGTTCGTACCATCGATACCTTCGGTAAAATCCTCGAGAATCCTATCAGCCATCCTGCCGGCAGACCATTCGGCAATCTCAGGCGGATGGGTGTCCTGGGTGAAATAGCCGGACCCTGCAATAATATGCAGTCCAGTTCTTCGGGATATCTCTTTCAGCATTCGAGGCTGTCGTTTGATACCAATGGAAGTGCAATCGACGATCGTCTTGCCCCCGAGCTTCTTGAAATAGCCAAGCTCTTGATCGATAAGGTCGATATCGTCTAAGAGCAGATTGTCTTTAATTGCATAAGGATTGCGTTTGAGAAGCCCCAGGTTGGATCGGCTCACATTCTGCCTGCTCACGGCTCTTTCATGAGGATCACTTGGTTCAGTAAATTGATTCGTCAGGTCTAGAAAAAGATGCTCGTGGGGAAGCGTAATTCCCAGCTCGTCAGCCTCTATTCTGCCGCATACGGTCATTACGCTCATATCAATCTACATCTCGATTCGCTCTACTTCTCAAGATCTCCTACATCGGCGATCCACTTTCGGGTCCATTCAACGGCCTCGATATCGAGATCACAAGTGCAGCTCGCCAGGAACACGATTCCATCTAGTCTGCCCTGCTTCAGCCACTCCAATCCTCTCTCACATTGGTGCTTCATCGCGGCCATGGGCATAGGTTTCTTTTCCCCTAAAAAATCCCAGAGATAGCATCCAAGATATTTTGGTATATCGGGCGCCAATTTCTCAAGCTTCCGGAAATTTTCATCGAGCCTAACGAGATCCTCGGCTCTCGCGGTCCACATTGTGATCCTATCACAGACATCTATATAATCCCCGACGACCGTATCGAGCTGGGTCGTATAGAGGACAGCCCACAGATCGAGTCCGTTCATGTGCAGCCGGTCTCTGAAGCCTTTCGTCACTTCCAGGCTATGGCGATGCTTGTCCTTCTGGCCGAAAAAATCATCTAAAATAGCCCCTTTTATGTTTGGAAACTTCTTCGATAGGGCAATGACTTCCTCCAGGTCTGCCTTCTCATCGTTACGCTTTGAATTGGCGTCGCCGATAATGGACCAGACCACGTTCTTCAGAAAGAAGAGAGGCTTGGCGGATTGGTCGAATGGCGGTTCCGGCTTATCGGCAAAAACCACCATAATAAGGTTTTCCAGTCCCATATAGAGGGCTCCTTCGGCGGGAGTCATCCGGGACGGAGACGGCAAGCCATACCGGTTATTGTGGCTTCCCTCTTGATGCGCGAAGATCCATAAATGATCACGAATTTTACTCATACTACTCTCCTCTACGTTAGTATCGTTATTCTCTATCTTTTTGAATACAAGTCTTCACTTTAGCTCGTACGGGACAACAATCTTTCCATGTTGACGCCGAGAATCATATCTTTCTCTTCCCTGGAAAGGTCGCACTCCTCAATTAATCCAATGGGCACCGCAGGATTCAGTAAAGGGAGATCCGATCCGAAGAGTACGCGCCCGGCCCCCACAGCCCTGACGGCCATCTCTACTCTCTCTACATCAGGTATGGACATGGTTATATCAAGATACACGTTTTCTGCCCGGGGCGCCGCATCCACGAGGTCGATCCATCTTTCGAGCCCCATATGTCCCACAATGAAGCTCACCGCAGGAAACTGCTTCGCCATCCGAACAATCATCTCAGGAGTGGTAAAGCGAAAATCCGGCGAAGTCAGGCTGCCGCCGCTGTGGAACAAGAGCGGCATCCCTCTTATCTGCGCCTTTTCGTAAACGGGCCAGAGCAGCCTGTTGTCCATAGGACAGCCGCTCCAGTAGGGATGAAGCTTGACACCGCAGAATCCCAAATCGATGCACCGGTTGAGCTCTTCCAG
Source organism: uncultured Spirochaetaceae bacterium (assembly GCA_965371685.1). Classification (GTDB taxonomy): domain Bacteria; phylum Spirochaetota; class Spirochaetia; order SZUA-6; family CAZLRN01; genus CBDUZM01. The sequence continues at coordinate 2,694 of CBDUZM010000501.1, forward strand.
AGGACCGCGAAACGGATTCGGAACGCAGTAGCCGATGATACGGTCGGGATGGTTTTTCATCATCCGGGAAACTCCGTCATTTCCTTCCTTAACATCTCCGCTTATTGCCACAGTCGAGGACATAAGAGCTCTCTTTATACCGTATCTATCCATGGTTTCAATGATCTGACTATCAGGGATGAGAATGCCGCCTTGAGGTCCGTAGTGAGTGTGACAATCGGTAATCACTGCAGCCCCCCAACTACCTTGAT
>CBDUZM010000502.1:0-2940 GCA_965371685.1 uncultured Spirochaetaceae bacterium
ATAGCCAGGGATCTTTAAGCGGGGGCAAGCTATTACGCTTCTTAGCGTAATAGCCTAATAATGAACGCCCAACCCGGCCGCGAGGGAGACCAGTTTCTCGTTAATGAAATAATTTATCAATAGAGTGATGTCTATACCGAACAGATTCAATACTATACCGCCTCCTGCGGAAAAGAGAAGTCGGGTCGGATCAAAAGCAAGCTTCCCTGTAAGATCATCGTGCACAGCGCCGTCAAAGTAAACTAGGATTCCGGGCACAAGAAAAGCAATCGGCGGCATGTTCAGACGCAAATCCAGGTTGGTTACCGTCTTTATTGCGGCATCGAAGCGGCCTTCGTGGACACCTCTCAATACACCTCCCACCGCTCTCTTCAGCTTCGTTCCGCCTATACTCTGCCTGGCATTGATGGGAATCTCATTCCCAAACAGGTAGCCAAAGAGAAATCTTGCAGAAAAGAGAAGATCCAAAGGGAAACCCGGGTCGAACAGCCTTATACCTTCTACTGCGCTGAAAAATTGAAGATCGAGGCTGCACCGGGTAAAATCCGCCCGGCCAAGCTGCGTGTTAAAGAACAAACCGGGCGCCATCTCTATGGCGCCTTCGACCTTGAAACCGCGACGCACAATCCCAGGAGCATTCCGGCTTACAAAATCGAGAAGAATTCTCGGGATGACACTATTCTGGAAGATCCCCTCTCTATCCGCCAGATTGGATTGAAAGAACAGCGAACCGTTATTAATATTTAGATCATAACGCCCCCGGTAAAGTATAAAAACCGAGAGCAGATTTTTCCCCGTTCGTTCGCTGTAGAGAACACCCTGCCGGATACCGAGGCGCCAGTTCGTGTTCATCCGGGAATAGCCGGCGTCTCCTGAGCTCAAAAACACACCTTCTACCGGAGGCCGATAACCTGAACCATCAATTTCACGATACAGTGCCGCCGCTTCATAGGCAGCATCGAAAGCCATTATAAAACTCGTATCTGTACGTGGAACCAGCTCCAGTCCCTTGTACTCAGTATAGAGCCCCAACCCCCAGAAGCGGACAATGGGTCCTAAATCCCAATTCCCACCGGGTACGGCATGAGCCCATACCGCTCCTGAAAAGATGAGTGAAAAGATCAGTATGTTTTTATAAACAGTATCCCTAATAAGACTGCAGCCGGGTCGCGGCTTTTTTGCCGTAATCTGCCAGCTCTGCTGTATAGGTATCCTGTTCGCCTTCGCTGGCGCTCTCTTTAATTACGTACTTCACGATGCTGCCCGGAACTTGAGAAACCAGCCACCACTCACCTACTCCCCGCACATCCTTAAAGACTATATGTTCCGCCGTGAAAGTGCCCGCCGGCACAGTCACCTTTTCGTTGCCTTTTTTAGCGGCTGCCAGGCTTTCATCAGTAAGCTCCGTCGGCTCGCCGTACCAACCGCTGTCCTTTTCAACTGGAATTTCCGACGGCTCTTCATCGCCCGGGAAGAGGGCACGCATGCGAAGAAGCTCCCTGTGCTCGTCTTCTACAGGAGAAAATAGAGCTTCGAGAATCACCTCTTCCTTCTCCCCCTCTCTGACGCTTCTTACAATAACCTGCCACCATTCTTTCCCGTCGTCCAGTTTTTTCAGAAAAGCTTTCTCGAATTCCTCTCCCTCTTCCATTCCCGTGGTCTGCCATCTTGTCCATTCCCCGGGTTTGTATTCCTTAACTTCGAAAGCATATCCGCCGTGATAGAAGGCAGTGGCGAAAACGGCCGACGTATACGCCTGCATCAGCTGAGGCGACATGCCTCTCAGGCTTGCATCGGCATAACCAGCGGCAGCAGTTCCGACTGTATCTCCCACCTTCTTACCAACTATTCCGGCCGCAGTGTCGAGGGCCGAATCCAGAAAAGTACTACAGCTTGAGAATAGAATAACCAGAACAAATGAAAAACCCAGTAACATCGATATTTTTTTCAAAGTAGATACCTCCATCAATTTGATATCGATTTACTATAGAGGTAATGTCCTGTTCAGTCAATCAGGCCTCTCTACCTCTCGACCACCGCCAAAAGTACAGGGTTATGAGAATTCCAATGGAAAAAAGTGTAGTTATGATCTAAAATAGGTGTTATAATTAGTAGATACGTTGTATCGAACGCTTTTTAGCGAAAGGAGTATCCAATATGAGAAAATTAGTTTTGCTGGCAGCAGTCGCAACACTGATCTGCCTGGTTTCTCCTCTATGGTCCAATGAATCGGAACTGGGTATATCGCTCTTTCCTATTAATTGGGGAAACGAGGATAATGAGGGAACAATGATAACGGATAATGACGAAGCGTTTATCAACAACTGGCTGTTCGGCTTTCATATAGCGCGCAGCTGGGGCTTGTTCTACGCTTCCTGGGATTCCTTTGTACTGCCTCCTCATGTAATTCAAGACATCACCACCTTAATTGAGGATGATGTCGTGGTAAGAGAGGGTTTCTATCGTCCCGGGTTTGTCAATTTCTTTGATTTCGGTCTTCGCCTGAGCCTCCTCAACGTACTTGTAGGTTTTGCGGAAATCGGTGTCAATACGCTGTACATGTATAAGCAGGATGAATTGCTGGAGGGTCAAAGGCCGGGTAAGTTCGGCGCCAACTTACGCCTTGGTGCAGGGCTCAGGGTGAATGAAAGTTTCGGCGTTACTCTTACCGGCACCGCTCTATTCCCGAGCTTCGATAAAATGCTGGATGTGTTGGGAAACCTGGCGAGTGAAGATTCTTATGTTCAGGAAGCCGCCAAGGATCAGATCAAGTTTTTCCCCACCGTCATGCTTGTAATGTACTTATAGAGGAGGAAGCAGATGAAGAAGAGAATTATTCTAATAGCAATTACCGTATTAACTTTGGCGCTCCTGTCAGGCTGTGACGCCATACTGGAGGGCTTCTTCCCGGAATTCGCCGACACCAACTCCATTGACGTG
>CBDUZM010000503.1:0-2937 GCA_965371685.1 uncultured Spirochaetaceae bacterium
GCATAAGCTGTCTCTGCCGCGGCAAACAGAGGAAGAACGATACACAACATTCCACCGGATTTCACTATTAAAGCAATGCCCAGGAAGAGTGTTGTGAAGAACAGGTAAACGGGGTGCCGCCAGACCGAATAAATCCCCCGCCTGGCCAGTTTTTTCGGAGGCATGGCTGAAACCGGCAATCCGCCCCCGTATTTTTTCAGATGAAATATGGAAAGGAAAAGAAGCATAGCCGAGACGGCGGTTATTGTGAAACCCGCAGCGGTTCGAAGGATTGAAGGACCAAGAGAAAGATCTAACCTGTTGTCCAGAAAAAGCGAAAAGAAAATGAGACAGCCGGGCAGCGCTATCCAGAAGACCAGTACATAAGCGGTAATGATAAGGGCGTTTTTAGTTTTCATGTCTTTGTATGCCAACAATCCGGTTTGTATTCTACAATAACCGATCGTATATCTTACCCGCAACCCAATCTGATGGGGAATTAATTAAAGAAAAAAATGGAGGCGCGGCTGCAGTTTATGAACATAATCCATGCTATAATGCATTATTCTCTAATGGATACAAATAAATGAGAAAGCAGATCATGACTGTACGGGGACCGGTGGATGCCCGGGAATTGGGATTCACCCTCCCCCACGAACACGTCATGGTGGATTTCATAGGCGCCCGGGAAACCGGAAAACACCGCTACGATCCCGATGATGTCGTCAAGGTAATTTTGCCTCACCTCCGGGAGATCAGAAACCTAGGAGTCTCGGGCTTTGTGGATTGCACCCCGATGTACCTTGGGAGAGATCCGCTGGTCCTTAAAAGACTCTCTGAGCTAACCGGTTTATATATCCTCACGAATACCGGTCAGTACAAGGAGCCTTATCTGCCGGAGAAAACGTTTTCCGTATCCGTCGAAGAGCTGGCCGAGAGCTGGATCCGGGAGTTCCAGGACGGAATAGAAGAAACCGGCATAATGCCCGGTTTCGTTAAAACGGCGGTGGATCCCGGTCCCATGAAACCGACGGAGAGGAAAGTCCTGGAAGCTGCCGCTCTGGTTTCTCGGCAAACCGGCCTGACGGTGGCCACCCACACCGGTGACGGCAAGAAGGCCCTGGAGATCCTGAACATCATGGAAGATCGAGGTGCAGATCCTAATAAGTGGATCTTTGTCCATGCCCAATCTGAAACCGATGAGAGACTCCTCAAGGAAGCAGCAGTCAGGGGCGCCTGGATTGAGCTTGACGGGATCGGCCCGGAAACCGAAGAAGTTCATTTGCGGATGCTGCTGATTCTTTTAGATGCCGGATTCGAAGAGCAGCTCCTCCTCTCTCACGATGCGGGCTGGTACAACATCGGGGAAGAATCGGGAGGCAGCCAGAGACCCTTCACCCATCTCCCGGATGTCTTCCTCCCGTTGCTCAGGAAGCAGGGTATCTCGGAAAAATTGATCCAGACGCTCACAGAGACTAATCCTCAGCGTGCCTTTTCCCTGTCATGATAGACTCTGCATACGTTCGATGAAACCAATAAGCTGGGTATAGGATCCCGAACGCTTGACGCCGCAGCAATCCTTCTATTAGAGTGCAGTTACAATAGTTACATTACTCTAACATGACATATCCGGGAGCTGATATGAAAACAGAAACCTATAAAAAACTCAAAACGGCGATTGACGATCTCCCCGTGGTGGATTGCCACGATCACGCCTCCAGGCGGGAGAAGACGGAGGATATCCTGGTTTTCATCGCCCAGGGGTATTTCAACAGCGATCTCACCAGCGCATCCAGCGTCAAGGAGATCGAGCACATCCGGAACACTTCGCTGTCGTTGGAAGAACGCTGGCCTGTTTTCGAAAAGGCTTTTAACAGGACCAAGCACACAGGCTATGGAAAAGCGGTCCGCCTGGCTCTGATCAAGCTCTTCGGCACCGACGAATTGACGCTGCCTGCGGCTCAAGACATGCAGAAGAAATTGCCGGATTTCAGTGAACCGGATCGCTATGATCGACTGTTCGAAGAGGCCAGAATCGTGGGAAGAATCGCCGATTCCTGGCCGTCCCTTCGGGAGCTCAGAGACGGAACCTTCAAACCGCTCCCCGGTCAGAGGCTGGCCATCTCCCTGCCGGGAATGCATAAGATCACGAAGCGCCTGGAGATCGAAGAATTCGAAGGAGTCTTCGGAAAGACGGTGACATCGCTTTTGGACTATCTCTCCCTCTGCCGGGAGATCTTCGAGATATGGAAGCGAAACGGCGCCGTCTGCTTCAAGGACCAGTCGGCATACGGGCGCTCTATTGCGTATGGAAATCCCACTTTCCATGAGGCGGAATCGGTCTTCAACAGGATCCTGGCCGATCCACGCTATAGCGCAGAATACGATCCGGAGAGAAATCCCCTGAGTGATTATCTCATGCACTCCTTTATGCGAATGGCCCGGGAGATGAAACTTCCCGTGCAGATTCATACCGGTCACATGGCGGGAATTCGCAACGACGTGGCCAAAACCAACGCACTGGGCCTGCGGTCGCTGATCGAAGTCCATCGAGACGTACAGTTCGATCTGTTTCACCTGAACTGGCCGTACGCCGGAGACCTGCTCTTCCTGGCCAAGAACTACCCAAACGTGGCCATCGACTGCTGCTGGGCCCACACCATCGATCCGATCTACACCCGCCGTTTTCTCACCCAGGCAGTTTCTGCGGTGCCTCACGGCAAGATCCACGGTTTCGGATCCGACGTTGGGGGCGCGGAACCGCACATCGCCTGGGCAAGCTGCCGGATAGCCAGGGAGAACATAGCCAGGGCTCTCTCCGACCTGGTGGATGACGATTACCTGAAAATCGAAGAGGCGCAGATTATTGCTTCCGACTGGTTGTTCGGAAATCCTAACGAATTTTTCTCCCTGGGATTGAAGGGGTAAGCTCAGGGTTCATACTTATTGAAAGCTAAC
>CBDUZM010000504.1:0-2931 GCA_965371685.1 uncultured Spirochaetaceae bacterium
TAAAAGAACAATTGGAAAAGGACATGAATAATATTTTAGATACGGAGTGGGAAAAAGAGAAAGACGAAATCAGAGAAGAATGGGAAAAGCAAGAGTAAGAAAGGGTTTAAGAGCTGTTTAAGCTGTTGCAGGAGCGTTTGGTTATCAATTCTGACTCTCTATACGTTGAACTAAACCGCTACGCGGGGGAATTGGCTGAAATAATAGCTTGTTGCACGAAGGAAGAAATCCGACTCTCGACACACCTATTTAATATCTTATTTCTAGGTTTATTGCTTTTAAAGCAAGAAAATTCTAAAGAGGTCGAATATTTGGTTACAAAATAAGGATTTAAAAGGCGATTTAAAAAATCGGTGTTTTGGCAATCTCAACCTTTTGGATTCCGACTTGTTCGGGTTAGGATTATAAATCACAATAAAAAGCATGCTGCAGCCTCTGACTTGACAGGTAGCGCTCCCCGGATAGTATTCTTAAATTGACCTACGGATGAGTTAATGAAAAAGCAATTTCCGGCTTACCTGATTCCTGTTTTTCTCTTACCGATTCTTATTTCCGGCTGCATCAAGGAAAAAGCTTCATCCTATGATGCATTTTCCTGGGATGATTACAGCCCATTCGAAAACGTGCTGATTGAAGATGAGCTCGCTCTGCACCCGGAGCTTCGCGACGCAAGCATCTACCATCTCAGCCTACACATAGATGAATCACTCACCGATATTACGGGGACAATGCAGGTATTGTATACCAACAAAGAGGATACTCCCCTTAATCACATCCTCTTCACCCTATATCCCAACCTGACTCCGGGAAGAATGGACATAAGCGAAGTAACAATCGACGGTATTAACGCCGGAACAGAATATTCAAACAACAACAGCATAATGATTGTGAAATCAGCCGAACCGATTCTGCCGGGAGATAAAATCGAAATAGGCATTTCATATTCCCTCCAGATGCCGGTCAGTGAAAAAGGTGAATGCGGAGGCATCTCTTACGGAAACGAAGTTCTTTCCCTCGCTTATTCCTATCCCATGATTCCTTCGTACGACGGCTGGAAGAATGGTGTTCCCGCCCGTTATGGGGATTTCCTCTACAACGATGTGAGCTTCTACATCGTAAGAGTGACGATGCCGCAAGACCTTATCCTGGCTGCGCCGGGAAAAAGCCTGGGCAGGCGGAAAACGGGAAACCGTACGGAAGAGACTTTTGCCATGGGACCGGCGCGCGATCTCTATATGGCGGCCAGTCACAACTTTGAATTGCAAACCAGCCGTGTTGGGGATACTCTCATACAGAGCTATGCAAACAAGGAAGCGTCCGATGGTTCCGGCCTCGTCCTCGCCGCTGCGAGCCATGCCCTGGACAGCTACAGCCGCCGGTTCGGGACATACCCCTTCACCGCGCTTACAATTGTCAGCGTGCCCTTCTCTGCCCTCGGAATCGAGTTTCCTGGTATCGTGGTCAATGCAGAGCGTTTATATGACCTGGAACGGAATTTCAGCGGGCTGTCCGCCTCTATCCTGTTGGAATCGACTACAGCCCATGAAATAGCCCACCAGTGGTTCTACGCCACGGTCGGCAGCGATCAATTGAACGAGCCCTGGCTCGATGAAGCGCTCACCCAGTATGCGACATGGCTTTATTACAGGGATCGTTACGGGGATACTGCCGCGAAAAATTATCTTAACTCATTTCACGAACGATGGCGCCGGGTTGAGAAGGAAGAGATACCCATTGGTCTTCCTGTCAAGGAATACACCCCGAAAGAGTACGGCGCCATCATCTATGGAAGAGGACCGCTGTTTGTAAAGGCTTTGTCCGACAGGATAGAAGAAGATACTCTTGACGGTCTGCTTGAGCGTTACTGCAGAGAGTTTAAATGGAAACTGGCAAAGGGGAGCGATTTTCTCGATCTGGCCGAGGATACATGCGCCTGTGAGCTTGACAATCTTATCGAGGAATGGATTTACTGAATCAACGATGGCTAATAGTAAACACACTCCCGAGCCGCTTCCGCATAAGCTTCTATATTTTCAAGTGGTGTCTCGAAGAAATGATCCGTGCAGGAAAGGATGTAGCCTCCGTCGTAACCGACCTTCTCAAAGAGGTTCCTCACTATTTTACGAATCACTTCAGGTGTACCCCGGGTCAACACGTTGAATTGGTCCATACCACCGATCAGGGCTAGCCGATTACCGATTTTTTCCTTATACTCCCAGGGTTCCTGATTGCCGCCAATGCTCAGTGAAGCCATGGTTTCCGAGGCGTCACAGCCATTGTCTACGATATGCTCTTCGATACCGTAATTGCCGCCACAGGTATGATATGTGATCTTGAAGCCCAGATCGTGCAGTGCGTCGTGCATTTTTCTGTCGTAGGGCAGGCAGAACTCCTCATGCAAATCAGGAGAGATTAGCGTAGAAGAGGCCGCCCCCCCACCCGTTTCTATCAAATCAAATTTAGCGCCTCTCATAGACTCAATGAATTGCAGCTTCTTGTTAATTAAAACATGCATCAGTTCGTGTACCCAGTCAGGGTTATCGACCGCTTTTAAAATAAGCCCGGTAATATCCATCAGACATGCTGCGTGCTGCCAACATCCCGCCTGGTCACCCCAGACGAAACCCCGTATAATTCCTTTGTCTCCGACCTGGTCATATACTTTTACCAGGGGCTTGGGATCCAGTTTGGGCACGGGCATATATTTCTCGATCAGCTGTATATCTTCATCCTTCTTGATCAGGTACTCCGTGATCCAGGTTGTCTTCAGGTCGCCGCCGGTCTTGTAAGTCAGGACTCCCTCCGGCGTGGTGATGGTATGATAGTTGATCCTGTTTTCAGGATCGATTGAAACTACCTCTACATCAACCTCCCACACAGGTGTAGATGTTTTGGTGTAGTCGGCGTCTACCAGCCAGAACTGTCCCATCT
>CBDUZM010000505.1:0-2919 GCA_965371685.1 uncultured Spirochaetaceae bacterium
CCTTCTCTTAAATTAGCCTCACTTCTGGCAAGAGCCGAACGCTACGTGGGAACGAAGGGAGGCGGTATGGACCAAGCGGCTAGCCTTATGGGCAGGGCCGGATATGCCTTGAAGATGGACTTCAACCCACTGGCCATCCATCCCGTATCTCTACCCCGGGAGTATGTCTTTGTGGTTGCCAACAGCATGGTGGTGGCTGAGAAGACCGGCACGGCCATGAACAACTATAACCGCCGTGCAATCGAGTGCCGCCTGGCGACTGCTGTCCTGAACCGGGAGTTCAGCCTGGAAGCGGGAAAGGATATGGCTGTCCGTTTGATCGGCGATCTGACCGAAGACAGGCTGGGCATGAAGCGGGAGACGATAAAAACCAGGGCGGAAGCGTTTCTCGCTGAAAAAACCTACAGCCTGAAAGAAATTGCTTCACGTCTCGAGAAGAGTCCCCACGAAGTCGAACAGTCATACTGTTTAACGCGGGACGGATCGGTCTTCGGTGAGCCGGAAGACGGTTTTAAGCTCGGACAGCGTCTCCGCCATGTTATAAGCGAGTGGTACAGGGTGGAAGCTTCCGCAGCCGCCATCGAGAAGGGCAGAATGTCGCGCTTCGGCGAATTGATGAATGAGTCTCATGCAAGCTGCCGGGATGATTATGAAATAAGCTGTCCTGAGTTGGATCGGCTCACGTCTATAGCCGGAGAAGCCGGAGCATTGGGATCCCGTCTTACAGGCGCCGGTTTTGGAGGGTGCACTGTGAGTCTTGTAGAGCGTGACAGGGTCGAAGGTTTCATCGATGATTTGGCGGGAAAGTACTATCGCGATATTCGTGGCATGGACACGTCCTCTCTCAGTGAAATTATCTTCCCCTGCAAAGCGGTGGACGGCGCCAGCGTAATGTCCTTCTTTCAATAATGTTATGATACCCGGTATATTCGGGTCTTTGCTGCAGTTTACGAGTTTTCTGCATAACTGTTACGGATAACAGTGTTATGCCGCTTTGGATCTGTAAATTCCTTCCTTATTTACTCTTTTCTATGTAATGATGTAGGATAAGCTTGAGTTCGGGAGAAAACTACTGAACATATAATGTTCGGTCCACTTGAGAATCGGTGACGGTGTTTGGTAGTAAATCGAAACCTGATTTCCAATTTTAAACAATAAATGATGTAAAGAGATGGAAAGACTCACTACCGTAGATAGGATTATGCTTGAATATCAGACGCCTGAAAATAGATAGCCACGACTGTATCAGGAATATATATACTTTATTCATAATGCTATTCCTTTCTATACGATGATGTCGGAATTTGATATGATTAAACTGAAATTATGAATATTTCGGACATAATTGGGGCCATCCGTAAAAAGCGATTCCGTATCAGTGATCTGCGGATGTAGAAGCTCAAGAGGATAGACTATCCTATGAAGAAGTGTACTATTCAGTGCTTCAGGGAGAAATCATTGAAGATTATCCGACCGATACGCCTTACCCAAGTTGTCTGATTTATGGACAAACCGTTATAGGGGATCCAGTGCATAGTGTTTGGGCTTTCAATCCGGATAATCAATGGGCGGTACTGATCACAGTATACCGACCAGATCCGAACCAATGGATTAACTGGAGAAAGAGGAGAAGAAAATAATGCTGCAATTCGATAAATGCCCAATCTGTGGTGGAGAGGTTTTAGAAAAAGAGGTAGAGAAGCTATTGAAAGGCGGTACCAACACAGCTACATTAACGGTAAAAGCTGAAGTATGTTTACGGTGCGGGGAGCGGCTATATTCTCAAGAGACTGTCCAGCGTTTTGAAGAGATTCGCCGTAAGCTGGAACGAAAAGACACAAAAGAATTTGAGGCGATCGGTCAATTGTTCCATGTGCGGAACTAATCATCTGCAAGAAGTATCTGTTGCTGATTGGGTCCGTATATACAAACACAGAAAATATTTCTCGTTTTAATATATTCAGAACGATATTAGCATTCAGAGAGACGGACTGGACCGAACATGTCGTTGGACCCGACCGCGAGAGCTCTGCTGACAAGGTCAGTGCCGCATGCTGAACTGAGAGTATATGCGTAATTCGGCGCGGCGGATCAACTAAATGAAAACAGAAAAACTTTATCAAAAAAGTGTGTCATATCTGAAAACGCTCTGCGAAGACATTAAGGACAGGAGCGTTGGGAGTGCCGGTAACAGGCAAGCGACAGATTTTTTCAATAAAGAAATATCCTCATTTGGTTGGAAGAGTGAAACCTCTGAATTAAATGTGGTTGACTGGGAGGATGGCGGGGCAACTCTGCAAGCCGAAGATATAAGTTTTAAGGTGTCGGTTAGTCCATATTCTCTTGGCTGTAATGTTAAGGAGGAACTAACCAGCATATCAAATATTGAAGAATTTGAACGGGCAGATATAAGTGGAAAAATAGTTCTTTTATATGGCGAGATTGCTAAAGAACAGCTAATGCCGAAAAATTTCGTTTTCTATAATCCTGAAGAACACCAGAGAATTATTGCCCTTCTTGAGGAAAAAAAGCCTGCTGCCATTGTTTCTGCGACCGGAAGAAACGCCGCTCTGGCAGGAGGGGTATATCCCTTTCCGTTGATTGAAGACGGAGATTTTGATATTCCTTCAGTTTATATGACCGAAGAGGAGGGAAGAAGACTCTTACCCCATACAGGAAAATCTATCATACTGAAATCTAATTCGAGACGTATCCCCACAAATGCCTATAACATTATTGCACGAAAGGGAAAAAATACAACGGAGCGGATTGTCATCACTGCGCATATCGATGCCAAAAAAGGCACCCCCGGAGCAATTGACAATGCTACAGGGATAATAGTCTTGCTACTTGTCGCTTAAATGCTAGTGTCATGTCACGCGTCATATGACGGATAAAGCCTTCTAAGTTTTACTCGAG
>CBDUZM010000506.1:0-2914 GCA_965371685.1 uncultured Spirochaetaceae bacterium
TACTCACGAACACACGGCTCAAGCGCTTCGATACCCTTTCTCCCCCGTTTACGGGGCGCTTTTCGCCCACCTGGAATTATAATTTTTCCTATCACTAAAATTAGAGGCATGCTTATCAAGGTATGCTGAGTTGACCGGCAAGGTAGCCGGGCGCACAAAAAAAAGCCGGCTCTTTTCAGAGCCGGCCAAATGAAACTGCCGGTTAATATAGTAAACTGGGAGGGGAACTATATGATAACCGACAATTTAATTATCGTCCCTTATTGGTAAATATTTAGCAAGAAAACCTCTCACTCAGACTCCTCTCTCACCTGAATATCCAGTTCCAGCGATATAGTATAGTTCTTACCTCGCTCCACACTGAATTTTTTGGTAACACTATACCTGTCTAATTTAAATCTAATAGTGTGATCCCCTTCAGTCAACTGTTTTCTTCGACTAAGGTCCAGGATTATTTTCTCGCCGTCCAGATAGACAGCCGCCCCTTCCAGGCTTTCAATAGTTACGTAGGATATATTTGATTCCAGGGGTATATCCAGCTTCGTTACCTGTCCGGGGTTCACCATAAAACTGGCAGTCTCCGCTTTGAAAACTTCTGAAACAACTTTTAAAGTGTGGGTCCCTGCTGTAAGCAGGACAGGCATATTTTTCAGCTCCACTGCATTATCATCCAATAAGAGGACAAAAGGCGCCTCTTCGAAACCCTCAGGTAAGACGATGCCCAGTTCTAAAAGGCCCTCATTTGCTACTTCCGGCTTAAAGGAGAGAAAAAAGTTGCGAGTAAGAGCGGAAGAAGGTAATCCCTTACTTATGCTGTGAACGACTATAAAAATGGGGAATTGAGATGGATGCAGGGATTCAGCGCTGCCCAGTAATTCACCTGGAACAGAAAAGGTATCCTCTTCTGCGCCCACCATCGGTACTTTCATGTAAATTCGATTGGAAAAAGGCAGAACCGAAGAAAACACCTTCTTTCCCGTATAATCTCCAATCCCCATCTTTGGTGAAGGCTTTATTTCACTGTAGATTTCCAAAGCAAAGCTGTCAGAGTAACGTTTTAATGCTTCCGATAGGACTAATTCCACCTGAATCGCTTCGAGAAAACGAGATTCCCCTAATAGCGACAGAACGGCAATCTCATCAGCCATAAACTCAAGACTCAGAATTTTTTCCTGCTTAATCTCCAGCTTGATATTTTTGACTACAATTCCCCGGACTGGCACAGCACTGACAGTTAACACGGTAAACAGTGATAAGAGGAAAATAATGATACATCGTTTTAGCCATTTATCAGTAGTCATTCATATCTCTTTTGGGGAGCAGTGGTACCGGGTCACGAGGGCTGCCTTTTTTACGTATTTCAAAATGTAAATGCGGACCGGTCGAACGTCCAGTACTGCCCACCTTACCTACTATTGTACCTGTATTCACCTCTTGATTCAAGTGAACCAGTACCTTGCTCAAGTGACCATAAAGAGTTTGATAGCCGCCGGTGTGATTGATGAGCACAAAATTGCCATAAGTATCATCCCATCCGGTTTTAGCCACAAGCCCTTCCCGTGCGGCCAGAACTGCGGTTCCGCTATCTGCTCCTATATCTATGCCGTTATGAAAGTGAGGATGCCCTCCAAATGGATCCTTACGCCGGCCGTAGCGTGATGTAAGCCACCCCTTTTCCAGAGGGAACCGGAAAAGTATACGTAAAAAGTACGCTCTTTCTAGAGGAAGGAAACGATCACCAGGGAAGAACAGGAATTCCCTCCCATCATTCTCGAGACGCACGGCTTGCGATTCTTCGTACCGGGCTTCTCTCCCGGCAAGCATGATAGCCTCCAGATCGTTTTGAGGGTAGAGGGGAACGAATATTCCGGGAAGATTGGGTATGAGAATACACTCAAACGCAGTAAAGTCAGACATCGTCCTGATTCCGTTTAAACTGGCGAGGGCTTCATAAGGCAGGTTTAGCCGTGCAGCCACGGAAAGCATGTCCTCATCACCTTTGGGATTGTATTGAAAGAAAACGAGCGGCGGCATCTCTCTTTTCCGTCCGCCCTCAGCATCCACCCGGTAATAAGCCTCAATATCCCTTTGAAGCTGTAAGAAAAGAATATCCCGCCTGTTGAGCTCTTTAATCTCCGGATACTCGGCTCTCAGTGGGGATGCTATAAGTATAAAAAGGAGAAGGAGCGCCTTCCTCAAATCATGGAATCTCCCATTCCTTCTCAAGTACCCGGTGGAGAAATTTTTAGTGATTTTTTTCCTCTTCCGAATTTATACAATCCTAAAAGTAAGAGGTAGGCAAACAGAGATACACCGGCGATGGTATACAGCCTTAGAGTAAAAAGCCATAAGACACAATAAAGAGAGACAATAAAAAACAAAAAGACTGCGATTTTACCGAGAGTTGTTAATACCTGACGCCACCCCCCACGGTCCGACTGCTTCAAAGCCAACCGTATTCTCAGAGCAGCCATCAAGAGAAAAGATAAGCCGAGAAGACTCAAAACGACTATTGTGTATATTTCCCTGGCATTGGTGGCTATATACCACAGTGGAAAAACTACGGCAGCGCTCACCAATCCTGCTGCAGCCGTAAGGAAAATGAATAACCCAAAGCTTTTCAGAGTCTTATAATAACCGTATAGAATTTCTTTTACTCTTTGAACCAGGAGAACAGGTATGGGTTACTCCTTGCCGCCTGACAAAATCTGCTGATAGTTCTCCGCTTCTTCCTCTTTACCGAGTTTCCGCGCAAGATCGATGAGATGCGTCAGCAGAATCTGAACGTCGCCGGATACCGAGATATCAGGATTGAGGATTGCCATAGAGCGGTAAACGAGAAGAGCCCTTCTGAAATAGAGATATGCCTGCCCCTCATTACCCGATTTCATGGAAATTGTACCCATGGCAAGAT
>CBDUZM010000507.1:0-2910 GCA_965371685.1 uncultured Spirochaetaceae bacterium
TTTTTTTTCTCCTTGATTGGTTGTTTTGAGAGTCGATTACTTAATATAACAATATACTAATATAACTAATTTTTTCGACAAAACAGAACCTATTTTTTTCCTATCACCCCTTTAAAACAGCCAGGGGCCTTAGACGGGCAAGCTGGAGGGCCAGGCCCGCTCCCGTAACAACCTCAATTACTTCGTCGATATCCTTATAAGCGGCCGGCGCCTCTTCCTTGATACGCCTGCGGTTGCCGCATATCAGATGGATCCCCTCCATGGACTTCTCGAACGCCGCATCGGTTATGAGCCCGGGCCGTATCTTTTTTCCTTTCCTTCTGCCGGCCGCCTGGCTGCGGCTCATCCTCCTGCCTGCTCCGTGGTTCACCGAATAGAAGGAACGCTCGGAACCCGGATGACCCAGAAGAATATACGATGCCGTACCCATGGAGCCGGGAATCAATACAGGCTGGCCCGTTTCCCGGTACGGGCTGCCTTTCATCCTCTTTCCATCGAAGGCCCGGGTTGCCCCCTTTCTGTGCACGAAATAGACTTTCTTTCCGTGTTTCTCTTTCTTTACCATGTTGTGGGTAACATCGTAGATGCTCCGTATTTCGGCGGCAGAGCCCTTCCCCATTACGGAAGCGACGGCGCATCGAACCAGGAGAGCCATCACCTCGCGGTTGGCGAATGCATAATTGGCCGCGGCGTTCATGGCGCCCAGATAATCCTCTCCTTCCTTCGAGTCTGCCGGGAAAAAGAGAAGCTGGCTGTTTGGAGGTTCAATGCCTCTGGACATCATGTAGTCCTTCGCCTTCCTGATGTAAAGGCCGGCCACCTCGTATCCCAGCCTTCGAGAGCCCGAGTGGATCATAATGAGAAGCTGACCCCGGAAAAGACCGAGTGCTTCGGCTTCCGGTCTTTCCTCGAGAGTAACTAGCTCCTGGATCTCGATAAAGTGGTTTCCGCCTCCCAGAGTTCCCATCTGAGCTTTCCCACGGTTTTTCGCATCGTCAGGGACAGCTTTTTCGGACCCGGGCAGTCTTCCGCCGTCCTCGCTTCTAATCCTGTCATCGGCGAGAAGCTCGAAGTCTTCCGGGGATTTCAAGAGCCCGAAACGGGATAGCACCGTTTCAAGGGAATCCAACCCTTTTCCCAGGACCAACCTCAGCTCTTTTTCGGATAGGACCAGGTTCTCCTTTCCTTCGCCCAGCGGAATACGCCCGGCGATCCCGGAAGCAATCGACCGGACGTCCGCTTCCCCGGCAACAAAGGGGGTGGCCAGCAGCCTCATACCGCAGTTGATGTCGTAGCCTACGGCGGAGGGGGAGATGTAATGGGGAGAAGCCAGAACGGAACCTATGGGAACCCCGTACCCCGTATGGATGTCGGGGGTGGCAAACACGAAAGAGTCGCTGTCTATGGAGGCGGCATCAACAATTTGCTGAAGGGCGGCGTCTTCCACTTCGCCCTTCAGACGTTCCGAGAGGAAAAGAGTTACAGGAACCTTCATGGGCCCGGATCGTGGTATCTGATAAGTGTATGGATCTATTTTATGAAGTTTATGTATCAATTGTTATAAAATTAATTTTTCCGGTGTGGCTTCTACGTTTTCTCTTCCATTTTACTGAAGATCAGCTTTTCTACTTCTTCTTTTTCTTTTCTCAGAGAAAAAGAGATCTCATCCAAAAGCAGCCTGAGCGCACTGTCAAAGAGCTTCCTTTCCAGAATCGGCAGCTCCTTGATCTTGCTCCTGTGATAGAGGGTGCGGACGACAGTTGCAATATCCAGGACACTTCCGCTTTTCAGAAGGTCCAGGTTCATCTGATAACGTATTTTCCAGTCGGTAGGCACAGGCTCATAATCTTCAGATATCAGCTTCAAAGCTTTTTTGGATTCCTTCATGCTGACAATGGCTCGAATTCCCAACTCATCCGCCTTGTCCACCGGTATCATTACCGTCATGTCCAGAGCTTCAATGTATATGATATAATATAGAAGCTTTTTTCCCCGAAAAGGCCGCTCCTCAATTGAATTCACTCTGCCAACACCGTGAAGCGGATAAACTACTTCCTGCTTTAATTTATATTTTAGATTATCAACTGCCTTCTTTTTTACCTTCATAGGTGATTAGTATAACATAAAATAAACCCGGAGTCAAAGTCCGGTCAGCGTCTGAATTTCTTGACTGTTTTCAGCATGAACGCCTCCATCCTTGCTCTGAAGATGAAAATGAGTATGGAGATGAGCAGGACACCTGCGAAGATTGCGATTGAGAGGAAGGAATCTTTTTTGGCCAAGCCTTCTCCGACAAGGCTCAGGACAATCATGCCCGGCAGGCGACCGAGGGCCGAAATCAGCATGAGTGTGCGTATCTTTATCTTCGTAAGGCCGGCGACAAAACAGATAGCGTCATCCGGAAGAACAGGCAGAACGTATATCATGAACAGCGTTATTATCCCGCCTTTTTCCACCAGATTGTCGAACTTCGTGAGTGTTTTCTCCGGAACAAACCTCTCGACAAAAGGTTGGCCGAGGTACCTGGAAAGAACAAAGGCAATCCAGGAACCTATTATCAAACCTATCATCGTGTAGACGGTACCGAGTACTGTGCCGAAGAGAAACCCGCCGGCAATGCCTGCCACCTGGCCCGGTATCGGGGCAACAATAACCTGAAGGGCGACAATTCCAATAAGAAACAAAGGAGCGATCGTGCCGAAAGTGAGGATGTATTCGCGGAACTCCTGTGGATCGGCAATCAGTTCCTTCAGAGGCTTCCAGAAAATGGCTGTAAGGGCTGCGACTATCAGGAAAAGAGTCACAAGCTTGAGAATGTCATTGCGGGTCTCTTTCTTCATAATAATTATAGAAAAATTATATCGGGAGTCGGTCTGAAAATCAAGCAAACAAGCGGCTGAAGTGCACTCC
>CBDUZM010000508.1:0-2910 GCA_965371685.1 uncultured Spirochaetaceae bacterium
TCACGTCTGTAAATTGGTGAGCTCGGTATTTTTACAAGAGGCCTGGTAATAAAACTGGGACTGTCCTCTGTCTCCGATGTCAGCCTGAAGAAACCTCTTTGGACAAGCTGATCGACATTTTCCAAATCCGCTTCGGGATCGGTATCAGTCTCGTAGAATTTATAATAGAACTCGACTCCAAGAAATTGATCGGGTATAGGTACATCGTGCCTGCTGTCTGTAAAGACTTTAAATTTTTCTAATGTTTCGGATGTTTCAAGGTAAATCGGCTGCTTAAGAGCCAGTATATACTCTATACCGCAACCGAAAACTGAAAGGAGAAGAGTCGCTGTAATAATGAGGATGATTGCCTTGTATGCCTTTTCCATTCTCCCCTACTTCGCCGGTCAATTCCCGTCGACGATATCGATGAGCTCGTAGATCAAGACCGGTTTATTCTTGCCTTTGACCCTGATATTGTCCAATTCCCGTGCGATAACTTTATCCTTCACAAGTCCGTAGGTATTATCGCTGATGATGATTTCGGTCAAATAAGTTTTATTAGTGCTTTCTAAACGGGAACCGAGGTTTACATTATCTCCCATTACCGTATAATCCATGCGGCCGGGAGAGCCCATGTTGCCTACCGTCATGATTCCGGAATTGATACCTATACCGATATTGATTTTTTTTTCAGTAGGCCATTCTTTATTGAGATCCTCCAATGCCTTGATCTGATCCACCGCGCATTTACATGCTCGTATGGCATGATCCTCCTGTGGAATAGGAGCTCCCCAGAAACACATTATCGCATCTCCCTCATATTTATCCAGAGTTCCCAGATGCTCGAGAATTATGTCTGTCATGGCGGTAAGATATATGTTGAGGTGATTGACCAGGGCTTGAGGGGTCATATTCTCA
This sequence comes from uncultured Spirochaetaceae bacterium, assembly GCA_965371685.1. Taxonomy (GTDB): domain Bacteria; phylum Spirochaetota; class Spirochaetia; order SZUA-6; family CAZLRN01; genus CBDUZM01. The sequence continues at coordinate 901 of CBDUZM010000508.1, forward strand.
GAGAAAGTTGTAAAACCGCGAATGTCAGAAAAGAATATGCTAACCTCTTTATCCACACCGCCAAGCTCCGGCGGATTTGCCAGAATCTGATCCACCACTGCAGGATTAACATATTTTCCGAAAACATTCTTGATACGCCTCTTATCCCTCTCTTCAGTTATAACTCGATAAACAACGATGGTCAGAAAGGTAAGCAGAATTCCCATCGCAGACGCTGAGAAAGTAAGAATATAGCTTGCGAAATCGAAAACGTAGATTACTACGAAGAAAAAGAGAAAAATACCTAAAATTGATATGACTAATGACCATATGGTAGAAACCCGGGAGGTCAGAAAGCTGATCAGCATGATAATCGCCAGGAGGATCAGGGCATTTACCCACCATGGAGCATAGATAAGAAACCGGCTCATAAGAATCGTGTTAAGAGCATTGGCGTTGATCTCAACCCCGTACATCAACCCAAAGGGAGTCGGCCGTTCATCTTCAGCAAGCCCGGTAGCGAAAATGCCAACCATAACTATCTTGTTGGCTGCAGCCATAGTTGAACGCCAGCTTTGCGGATCGGGACCGGGATCTTTCTTTGAATAGCCCGTGTAACCGCGAACCGGATAAGTTTGATTCAAACTGGAATCAGCGTGAGATCGAGCTCCCATATAGTTGATAAGTATAGCGCCGGCTTCGTCGATCGGTATTATCAGCTCATCCATCACTCTGTATACAGCCTTATTTTTGACGACAGTTTTTTCTTGTCCCAAATCATCGTTAACTGTTTCGTATTTCGCAGGTGTAACGAGAATCCTGTATGGTTCCCACTGCTCTGTCTTTACATTAAATTGCTGCGGTTTGGGAATTACAATATGCTTTCCGACAACAATTTCAATATCAGAAAGCTCTTTGTGAAAATACTCGAGGGCAAGTGAAAGAGTTATAGAGGGAACAAAATGATCTTTATATTTCCGTACAATAAAGTCAACACCTTCACCTTGCCGGCTGGAAATCGAAACAGCAGGGGCTCTTTTTTCCATATCCCGTTTTAGAGTATTCATTATACTTTCTGTCAACGGATATTCTACATCATTTCCTATACCGTCCTTGTCATACCAGGCAAGTCTCTCAAAATTTGCCTGGTCTATTGTATAATCGAGTCTCAGTTCCGAAAGCTTTATCTCTTCAATAACCTCTGTTAGTCGAGAAATGAGGGGCTGCCTTCGAAAGATATCGTCCACATCGGGTATGTAGCTGGCGTTTCCGTAGCCTCTTACTACTCTTGAGTACGGTATCAGAGGCGCTTCCACACCCTTATTTATAGTTATTTTAGTGGTATCACCCTTTATGTTGGTTATTGTGCCGTAGTTCTCGAAGAGTGTTTTCTGCCTTCTTAAAAACTCCATTCCCAATGAACCTGATATTTCCCCCGAATGCAGAAATGTGTCGATAAAAACCCTTCCATTTTCCTTTATACTTTCGATAAAAAGTACGTCGTTTTCCGGCGAAAGCTCATCTGCTTCGATAACACTGAGATCGAGAAAGAGTGCCCTCTCTCGCTGCCCTTGATTCTTTATACGGGTAAAGCTGTTCACCATGTTCGCGTGGATGGAACGGGGAAAAGGCCATTTGCCGTATTCCTGCAGGCTCTTGTTATCAATACCTATAATAAGAATGTCAGAAGATACAAAGGGATTTTGGACCTTGTATGTTACTCCCTCCTGAATATTTTCACTGCTAAAAGGCAACTTCCACTTAAAAAAAGTGTCCAGTAGGAATCTCTGCTCAATATTATCAATAATCGACAACCCGAAACTCAACCAAAAAAACAATGCAAAAATGATGAGTCCAATAAAAAAACCGAAGTAGCGGACTTCCAAGAGCTTTGAAATTCCTTTTTTCCCCGCCATACTGACCTCCCTGCAAAAATTTCATAAAAGATCTGATGGTCGCTGATTATACGAGCTACATTTGGTTTGTAACGAATGAGATCACCGGCTGATAAAAAACCTAAAAACTTTATTC
>CBDUZM010000509.1:0-2903 GCA_965371685.1 uncultured Spirochaetaceae bacterium
CCAATCATTCGACCAAGTACCTTGAGAATTCCGGAACCTTTTGTCTCGAGTTTTTTATAAATCAATGTAAGGCTTTCTCTTTCCCGGACAATAGTTTCAATGGGATTTATTTCATTTTTAAAATCTCCGCTGGATCGGTCCAGCTCAAACAGTTTTTCAGATAATTCTTTCCATAAATCTTCCGCTTCCCAATGTGTTATTGTAAACGTCGAACCCCAATAAAGAGACATGAGGGAGTGATTTTTATGACCGGCTTCAAGCTTCTTCAACAGCATTACCTTTTTAACTCTCAATCCCTCAGGTAGAAATTCGTTCAGGTGATCCTTGAAATCGCGGACTGTTCCAGCGTTATAGATTTCGGCAGAGACGATTTCATCGTCCGAGGAAAGGCCCAGCGGAATTGGGCTTGCAAACTCTATACAGGGCTTTGGATTATACCCTCTGCTGAACACCGCATGAAAACCCGATCGAAGCAAGCTTCTTTCAAGTATATTCATCGTGTCCAGGTGGGAGAGAAAAATTGCACCTCCGGTTTTTGTCATTGAAAACATTAACTTTTGCTTTTTTTCCGGCGCAGGAATATAAGCAGGAGGCAGATCAAGTGTAAGTTCAATTTCTTCAGACTGAACCTTTGTTTTACCGGCACATACTCCGCACGGATGTGTGCATTCCGGTTCACAGATTGATGTAAATTTTTGCTCCTCAGCCCGCTTCTTTTCACTTATAAGAAAGCGATCGTTTACTCCTAACTGAACACTCTCCCAGGGAAGCTTTTCATCAACAGATCGAGCCCTTAGTGTATCGGATAAGATATCCCATCCTGCATGGTGCAGAACGTCTCCCCATAGATTCCGGTCAAAGTGCTCTTCCCATGCATCCAGCCGGGCGCCTTTATTAAAAGCGCTCAAGAGGATTCCTCCGATTCTTTCATCTCCCCTGCTCATAATACCTTCGATACTGGATAGAAAAGGGGAATGATAACCAACTCTGAATGACTTCCCCTTCAAGTTCCCCTTAATAAATCGAATTCTTTCCAGCGCCTCTTCCTCTGATATTTGTCTTGCCCATTGAAAAGGTGTATGCGGCTTGGGTATGAAGGTAGCTATATTAATTCTGAGCTGCATTCCTGTTTCCTTTTGAACATCCAGTAAAAAATCAGTAATAAAGGAAGCTTCGTTTTCGTTATCCGAGACAGGCAAGCCCAGCATAAAGTAGAATTTTGCTTTGTTCCAACCTTTCCTTTTCGCTTCCTTCAAAATATCTACCGTTTTTTCCTTTGTAACAGACTTGTTTATACTTCTCTGCCAGGAGGGAACGGGGGTTTCTACGGCAAAGGTAAGCCCTCCTTTTCTTACCAGGGAAAGTTCTGTAAGTAAACCTAAAGCCATTGAATCGATTTTAATAGAAGGCACCGTGAAGGAAGTATTTATTCCCTTAAACCGGTCATTTAACGCTTTTATCAGCACATCAATACTACTGTAATCGCCGGATGAAAGAGATGAAAGGGTAATTTCTCTATAGCCGCAGTTGAACACGAGATTATCTGCCTCTTTAATTATTGTATTCGCTTTTTTCATACGGAAGGGACGGTAAAATATTCCGGCATGGCAAAATCGACAACCGTTGGGACAACCCCTCATGATTTCAACTACACCATGATCCTGAATTATTCTTATGTTTGAGACGGGAGTGCCCGGAATAGACGAGTTTTCAGAAAAACCGGTCCATATGGCCCGTCTTGCAGTATTACTTTTATCAGGCGCCCATATTGAATCATGCTCCAGCATTTTACCGAGAATTTCGGTTCTTTTAGCCCCCCGGCTCTTCATATCAGCAAGAAGTGGTAAATTTTCCGTTACCCATTCTTCTCCCTCACCGATAAATACGGCATCGACAAACCGGCTTATCGGCGCCGGATTGGTAACAGCCGGCCCGGCAGCCATAACAATGGGTTCCCCCTCCTCTCTATCTTTTCCAATAAGAGTTATTCCCCCAAGATCCAGGATATTCAAAAGGTTGGTATATGTCATTTCATATCCGACGGAAAATGCCAGAATATCAAATTTCACCAATGGGGTTGTGCTTTCCAGACTGAATAACGGCAGACGGCTGGTTCGAAGCTCTTCTTCCATATCTCTATCGGGAGCGAAAACCCTTTCACAGGACACACCTTCCAGAGAGTTAATTCTGTTATAAAGGATTTTTATTGCATAATTGCACATCCCAATTTCATAGAGATCCGGATAGGAAAGAACTATTTTTAGCTTCAGCGATCCATCTTTGATAATTGAACCGTATTCACCACCTACGTATCGTCCGGGTTTTGATACTCTATAAAGAATTGGAATCAGTGATTTCTCGAGATTCTTGTTTTTCAATAACGATAGCGCCTAAGATATATATTGAGAATTATTCCAAGACCCATGCAGGCTGTCCAGAGTGAGGATCCTCCCCTTGAGACAAGCATAAGGGGTATACCTGTAATCGGCATAATTCCTATTGTCATTCCCACATTGACAATAACATGGAAAAATATCATGGTCAGTATTCCGCTGCCGGCCAGAACCGCAAAATCATCCTTTGCGTGGTTTAGTATGCGTATGCCCCGCAGAAAAATTAAGAGGAAAGCGAGAAGTAAAAAAAAGCTTCCTACAAATCCCCATTCTTCAGAAAGGATGGAAAAAATGAAATCAGTGCTCTGCTGGGGAAGATAATTATAATGACTCTGAGTGCCCATCTTGAAACCCTTACCAAAAAAACCACCGGAACCTATGGCAGTGATCGATTGAATAATATTCCATCCTGCCCCCTTTGGATCTACGTTAGGGTTTAAAAAAATAACCAGGCGCATAATTTGATAATCTTTGAGCAAATATCTGGAGGCAAAGGATGCTGTAATAGAT
>CBDUZM010000510.1:0-2893 GCA_965371685.1 uncultured Spirochaetaceae bacterium
GGATCAAATAGAGTCGCTTATACCGGATACATGATCCAAGATACGCGACATACCCATTAAAGGCTGAGACAACAAGATTTTCGGATATGATATTATAGAGAAAGCCGGCAGCGGCAATCTGGAGGATATCCGATCCTACCAGGGGGCGCTGGAACAGAAGCAGGAGGAACTGGAGTCGAAGCTTGCCGGTTTGCAGAAAGAAGCGGAGGATCAGCTCAAATCGAAGGCGACAGAAGAGCTGAAAAAACTCGGCGACAAGCTGAAGTTTCCCAAACCGAAATTTTAACCGGCTCTGTTGAATTATCACTAATCTGCAAGTAATTTGCCTGGCGCCGCTGATTGTTTGTATTCCCAGTGCTCAGAGTTCCCTGTATTCAAATTTCTGCGAGAAGAGAAAGAATCCTTCGTGCCGCTTTTCCCCTGTGAGAGATCCTGTCCTTTTCGCTGTCGCTCAACTCTGCCGCGGTCTTACCGTACTCCGGCGCCAGGAATATCGGATCGTAACCAAAACCGTTCTTTCCGCGCGGACTCTCCGTTATTATACCTGCAAAAGTCTCCTGGGCAACAAAGAAACGATGCGGTTCGAGGATCAACACCATGCAGCAGACAAAGAAAGCATCCCGGCTCTGTTCGGCGCCAAGACGTGAAAGCAGGTAGCGGTTCCTTTCCGCTGCGGAAAGATTCTTTCCCCCCCGAGAACCATAACGGGCGGAATACACCCCCGGTTCGCCTTTCAGCGCGGCAACCACAAGGCCCGAATCATCCGCCAGCACGGGAAGAGCGGTTTTTTCCAAGAGAGCCCTCGCTTTTCCGATGGCGTTTTCCAGAAAGCTGCTCGCGTCTTCATCGAAATCGAAACTTACGCCCGCATCTGCCGGCAGCAGGATACGATGACCTGAAAAAATCCTTCTAAACTCCTCCGCTTTATCCCTGTTATTTGAGGCTAGAAGTATCTGCATACATTAAGCATACTCCATCTGCCGCCTGGAATAAAGCCCCTCCCATTCCTTTCGGAACCACCTGATTCCTGTATCCACCGTGCCTTTCGGTACTTTAATCTCTTTAGCAATTGCTCGATGAGTAGGACTTACAGGAACGTGGGATATTTCATCCCTGGCTATCCAGGCTCTCCTTCCAAGCCTTTGTATTTCTTTCTTTAGCATGAAACGGCGGGATTCATCGAATTCCCATCCCATCCGTTCTTCAAGAAGACGATGCATGTAAAAGGCACGGTTCCTTCTCTCCCGGAGGACCTTCAATCTCATATCTTTAGGCCCTAGAGTAGCTTTTAAATTCCGCACCCGCATCCACAACCAGTCGGGCTCGTATCCGGTCAAACAAGAGATTTTCGCCATATCCCCGGATTCCAAATATTTAGCCATACGAAGGATCAAAAAGAGAAAGCGTTTTCGGGCGGTATTTCCTTTTATCATTCCCGAACCATCGAGGGGGAAAAGCTTCATCCACGAAGCATCAAGACAATCTTCCTCATGGGCAGTACTGTTTCTTTCAAGGAACTCCCAGAATTCCTGACAGGAGTCGGTTTTCCGGCGAAAACCGGTACGCCTTACTATACGGCGGTATGACTTCAGGTTCCAGAAAAGCACCGAATTCAGGTAATGCTCAAAGGGTACACCACTGTCCTTGAATCGACCCAGCAATCTCTTCAGCCTGGGAAGAAAGAAAAGATAAAACTCTCCCGCATCGTCTTCAGTGCATCCCGGTTTGCTCAGAGGATAGCGATATATCCGATCCGACAGCTCACCCACGATCCGGTCATAACCCTGTCCCGTGTCCTGGTAGCGGACAACTCTATCAGTTAAAGAATCATTCTCCTGCATATCTGAAAGAAAGCAAGAGATGTACCAAACCGGCTGTGCTTTCCCGCTTACCGACCGCCGAGTATTTACACTGATTTACAATTATTTTCCAGAAACACGCCTACAGCGCCTATCTTAAAAAGCCACCCATACGCGTTTGCTGATATGCCTCGAAACAGCCTGTATAATCTCTATCGGACCGTCAGAATTCTATTTCAGGTTCGTCCAGGTCGAACTTGTCCTCGACATCTTCCTTTTTTACCCTGAGAACACCCCAACTATCATGCCGCATGTTCTCCATAAGGAAAAGCTTGATATAAGAGAACTCACCCTTGTTCCAATAGATCGTGAAATAGGGGTATTCGGAACGCGTGCCAAAGATAATCGATCCTTTTCCGGCAACTCCGCGGAACCACTCCATGGGAACGTAAAAATGCCCTATATCCATATTCATTTTCAAGAAATAGATTTTATAACCCAAAGTATGACTTAGAATTTTCACAATATTTACGGACTTGTAGAAAGGATCATCGTCCTTCACCTGGCCGAACACGCCGGCTGCAACGGAGATAAGCATGACAACGATGAGAACCACCAACACCTTCTTCATAGTGAGCTCCTCCTGAGAAAAAAGTATAATGGCTTTACCCCTGCAAAATCAAGCATATTTTCCGGAATTGCCTTTATAGCTTATAACCTAACTTACGTAAGAGGGCTTTCCTCTCTTCACGGTCATTATCCGATTCAACGCCTTTTGGAGAGGATCCGTCTATAACACCGACAATCCCAACACCTTGTTTGCTCTCCACCGTGAGAACCTGCAGGGGGTTGGCCGTTGCACAGTATATTCCTGCCACTTCCTGACAGTTCTTAAGCGCATTCAAAACATTGATAGGAAAGGCATTTCGAATTACAAGAAAAAAACTGTGACCGGCGCCCACTGCCCCGGCGCAGCTCACCGCAGATTCGATCAGCTCAGCGTTGTTTCCTTCTCTTCGGATCAGGCAGGGGCCTGAAGCCTCGCAGAATGACAGTCCATATTCGATACCCGGAACCGATGACACCATGATTTC
>CBDUZM010000511.1:0-2892 GCA_965371685.1 uncultured Spirochaetaceae bacterium
ACACCGTAACTGCCCTGCTCCGGAAGCTTGAAATCCACTGTTTTTGAAAAAAATTTGTGGGGAAGCTGAAGCAGCATTCCGGCGCCGTCACCTGTTTTTAAATCTCATCCCACAGCACCTCTGTGTTCAAGATTACAGAGAATTTTGACACCTTCTTCAATTATTTTATGAGATCTTGTTCCATCAATCTGCGCAACGAAACCCACTCCGCAGGCATCGTGTTCGTAGAGCGGGTTGCATAATCCCTGTGTTTTCCTCATCCTGTATCCGGGACCTCGTTGGAGCGATATATCAGGCCCACGATGAGGTAGAGAAGGATCACCACCACCAGGACCACTTTAAAACCGAACGAGATGGAAAGGAGTTTTGCCAGCACCGCTCCGGTGACGGAAAGGGCGCCGTTCATACCCAGAGCCCAGGGCAGAAGGCGCCGGCGGTTTGCCTCGAGGGAAGAGAGCCCGGTGGGAAAAGGCATACCCATGAAGAAAGCGGCAGGCGCGATAATGATGACGGCCGCCAGTGCCTTGATGAGCAGCGGCAGTCCGATCAGAGCGCGGATAAGAGGTGAAAGACCGAATATATAGAAGAGCAGGGTCAATCCAATTGCCAGGACAGCCGTCCATATCACTTTGGTTCGGCTGCCTTTCATCCGGCGGCTTGTGATGGCGCCCAGACCTGAGATCACCAGCATACTGACAATGACAATGGAGACGGAAAAGATCGGTTCGGCGAGAAAGAAAACAAGTCTCTGGATAAGGAATATCTCCACCAGCATATAAGCGATGCCCAGGCAGGCATAATAGACAATAATTCCCGGAGTCCCGCGCCTTCCTTTGAACAGGTCTTTCCAGCGGCCAGCCAAAGGGACAAGGATGATAACGGCGCCTGCCAGGAGAGATATAAGCAGAGTTCCGAGAAGAAGGAGGTATCCCCATTCCTCCGACACTTCCCCGAGCTGATCGAGGAAGACCGGCAGATTGCGCGGCTTCATATAAGCGGTGTAGTAAGGTCTGTCATCCGTTGCCGGCCGGACATCGAAGATATAGCTCTTATAGAAATCCTCTGTTTTGCCCCCGAGCATCCATAGGAGTGAGAAATGGTACAAATCACCTGCAAGCAGCGGGGAGCCTGCCTGCGGGCCGCTCTCCCGGCTGGAAGCGCTGACCTGACCGGAAGAGCTCTCCCTACCGGGGGCGGGAATCTCCGCGTAGAGCTCCTCATAACCTTTGAGAATCTGCTGAAAATCCTTGTTTCTCGGAGGAATACCCGGGTAATAGCTCACCTCGAACGACATTCTTCGCGCAAAATCCCGCAAGATATCTATTTCTCCGGAAGTAAAATCCGAATTCTTAACGAGGACCGTAGCTGTAGAGAGAAGGAGATTGAAAGTAAATATCCGTTTTCCGGGATTGGTCACACCCTGTTCACGAAGGGACTGAATTACCGTGGCAAGAAGTTTGGGCACATTCCTGGGCGGGGAGAGCTTGTTCCAGACAGTAATAGAAAGAACACCGCCGGAATTGAGGCTTCCCATGTAGTCTGTAATAGCCTCTTCCGTATACGTAAAGTTCTCATCAAGAGGATAAGGTTCAGCCTGGGACAAACCTACCGAATCTATCAGGCTGATTTCCACCAGATCAAACCTCTCCCTATTCCTTGAAGCATATGCCCTGGGTTCCCTGGATATTACTTCAACCCTGGAATCGGCCAGCAGATGCCCGTTGTAGGCTAAAAAGACCGGGACTTCTTCCATAAGATGCACCAGATCGGAATTTGATTCTACTACATGCACCTTTTCAGCACCGTGATGGAGAGCTGTGAAAACGCTTGTGCCTCCACCGAGCTTTACGAGAAGCACCTCGGGTCTTTCCATCAGCAGGTAAGGCGCTGACATGGGAAGATAATCGATATAGTCCTTCTCAAAGTCCTCGAGCTTCCTCATAATTCCGATTGGGCCTCCTCCGTCGATATAGAGGCCTTTAAAGGCATTCCGAGGCATCTCTTTCAGGTTGAGAGAGGCGGTATCGCTCAACCCGGGAGCAAAATGGAAGTAAGAGCTGGAGTAGACGTGCATTTCACCGGCGGGACTGTACGAATGATAATCGAGCTTTGCGTCGGGAAACCGGCGGGCATAACTTACACCTTTAAACTCTGAAACATTGATCTTCCCTAAACTCAGGAGGAGAGCACCCGATACAACCAGGACTGTAATAGTAAGAACAAGGTGTTTCGGTTCTATCCATAACTTCCTCTCCCCGCTGCTGTATCTGACATAGCAGAAAAGCACGGCAAAGAAAGAGAGGACGACCAGGGGCAGCACCAGGCGATCGGGAGGGAAGATATACATGCAGAGAAGAATAAACACGCCGCCTATCCCGGAGCCGGTCATGTTCCAGAAGTATAAAGTGTGTATCCGGCTGCCCATAACAACGAAAGCAATATTTATAAAAACGGCGCCGATGAAAAAGGGAATCGAATATATAAGATAAAACATGGCGATCCATAAAATCTGGGTTGCATCGGAGGCAATCATAATAGGCTTGAAAGGTATCAACTGCGCGGCTATATAAGCGAGAACCATGGCTGGCATGTAGACCAGGGCAACCGTTCTGAGCCAGAAATCGGGAGCTTTCCGAATTCGTTTCTGAATGAATGTCAGAAGGGTGCCGGCCAGTCCGAAACCGAGAAGAGCAATACTGATGACCATGCTTCCGAAATTCGACCAACTGCCGACGGAAAAGGTGCGCATGATCGCAATCTCATAACCTATAAGGGTTATGGAAAGTAGAAAGAGGGCGCCTATTCTCAAATGTATTTGTTTCATGTCTCTTATTAATTGCATGATCCGCATGATCCGCATGATCATAAGAAGCTTACTTCAATTAGTCAACG
>CBDUZM010000512.1:0-2886 GCA_965371685.1 uncultured Spirochaetaceae bacterium
AAAGTAATTTCGCAGGAAAGTAGATTTGCCCGTGCCCCAAAGAGGAAAAAGCTGTTGCTTCTTAATGGTGTGATCAAATGCTGTATCATATTACATGATTTGCACGACATTTATGGAGTTAAGTCAATGCTGAAACCCAATTTTTTTCCTCTTGTCACGACACAACCTTTTTCCCTACGTGGTTTTCAAATCCTGTTCTGGTTGTACTTGACAGTGGCCTTCATGTGGTATAGATATACATAGACAACCTATGCATCGACAATCTATTTATTATTTTTAGCATAATCCGGAAGCAGTTAGCAGAGAAAGGGAGGCATTACATGCCCATGTTTACCACCCGTGTTCTTGGTGTTCTGCAAGTTTTATTCGTACTGGGTACGACATACTTCTTGTTTCTTTCGATTTCGAACATCATCTGGCTGCGGTTGAGCTCGCGGAAGCCATGTATAACGACCGGCGGGAAAGTATCCGTTCTTATCCCGGCGCGTAATGAAGAAAAGAACATCGGCCGGTGCCTCGAGTCGCTGTTGGTGCAGACTTACTCGAACTACGAAATTGTGGTTTTGGATGACCAATCCTCTGACGGGACCTGGGATATCCTATCCGGATATGCAGAGCGTTACCCGGGTTTGATCCGGGCAGTAAGGGGCAATCCGCTGCCGCACAACGGTTGGTATGGAAAGCCGTACGCTATGCAGCAGCTGTCCGAGTACGCAAGCGGTGAGTATTTTTTATTCACGGATGCGGATACGGTTCACAGCAGGGAAAGCATTTCATGGGCTGTCTCGAATATTGAGCGGCATAAGGCTGACTGCATGTCCGGTTACGTTTTCCAGGAGTTGAACACATTCGGCGAGTTGCTGATAGTCCCGGCAACGTACATCATGACAACGATGATTCTGCCCCTATGGTTGATAGCGGCAACCAGGGCGCCCATGCTTTCGTTCGCCATAGGGCAACTGATCATGTTCAGAAGACGGGCATTTGATGCCATCGGCGGGTATTCCTCGGTTTCTGAGCGGATCAGTGACGACATTTTCATCGCACGGGAGCTGAAGAAGGAAGGTTTTCGCCTTATTTTCCTGGACATTCGAAGGCACATCAAGTGCCGAATGTACGAAGGGTACCGGGAATCGTTCAACGGCTTCTCCAAAAATATCTATGATTTTTTTAAGAATAGACCGGCTTTTTTCACGGCAGCTACAACATCCCTGGTTTTTTTTGTCGTGCTTCCTTTTCTGCTCTTACCATTTCAGCTGCTCACCGGGAATCCTGCCGCACAGCTCACATCTTTGAGTGTGATGACCTTTCTGCTGGCCTGGGCCCTGGCCGTTTATGATCGGGGACTCAAGTGGTGGGTCCCTTTCTTATACCCCCTGCTTTTCCTGCACCTGTTGTACATGGTCTGGCGAAGTTTCGGACGGGTAACGGCCAAACGGGGCGTTGTCTGGAAGGGAAGAGTAATCAGATAAGCGGAGCAGTAAGGAGTGCCTGCATGGCCTATCGTAAAGGGGACAGCATTATAGGCTTCACACCCTCTTTTCCACCATTTGTATATCTATATCATTTCTTGCTGCTCCTGGTGAGACTCGTTGACTGGCTCGTTTTCAGGCTTAAAATTAAGGGACGGGAAAACATGAGAAAGGTTGAACGAGCTTTGCTTGTAAGCAATCATACCCTTTTAATGGATCCCGGGATCATCGCTCATGCCATCCGGCCGCGCAGGACCTATTTCACTATGCTGGAGGAGACCGCTCTCATCCCGCATCTCGGCACCTTCGTTCGCCTTCTTGGAGGGGTGCCGATTCCGGAACACCACGCCTCGGTCCGTACACTGGAAACGGCGGTACAGCAGGCTCTCCAGGATTTGGGTTTCATTCATTTCTTCCCTGAAGGAGAGTGCTACCGGCGGAATCAGAAGATCCGGCCCTTTCACCCGGGCGCATTTTTCCTGGCCTTCCGTTTACGCGTGCCGGTGGTGCCGCTTACAACCGTGTTGTACGAAAGGCAATGGTTCGGAAAGAGCTCTTTTTCCATACTGGGGCGAACGCTGCGCCTGCCTCTGCGTGTGACAATCGTTATTGGAGAACCGCTGTACCCGGCAGACTTTCTCGGAATCTGCCTGCACACTGTCCGGTCTGATTCCGGCAGCTTTAAATCCGCAGAATTTTGCAAGACACCATACTCAGGTAAGGTGGAGACAGTGGCATTGTTGAGGGATGCTGCAAAAGCTATGAGCCGATACGTTCGCGAGCTGATGCAGGAAACCGTCGATCGCGAAGGAGGTTGTAAAACAATCTACAGCGGCAAGATGCCCCGTATCGTGAAACAAAATTCTGACACCGGGTGAAGCGAGTATAACCATCTATTCAAGAGGGTTTTCAACTTTTATTCCGGAATAATAGTGTCCGGTATTTAAATCTTCCGAATAAATAATCGAACAATTTGCATATTCGGCATTACTAATGATGCAAGCGTCCCAAAAATTAATTTGATATGAGTGCATTATCTCTACAGCTCTTCGAATCATTTCTGTTGATTGCCGGATGACTTCAAATGATTCCAGCAGTTTTAACTGACGAAGTACAACATCATGCTTCTGATTCAACTTTTTTAACGCAACAAATGCATATTCTTGTAAAACTTGTGTCGATATTGTCCCGTCATTTGATTTCATTAAATCAGTCACAACTTTCAATGCTCTCGTCTGCTTCTTTTTATCTCTTTTGTCATTTGCATAGATTATGATATTCGTATAAATAAATATTTTTTCCACAACCTACACCCCACGAGTATAGATCTAATCTCGAATTAAATGTTAGTCAGCAGGATATTCTCCGGCTTGTGATTTGGCAAGATTTTCAAATTCCAAAGAAATCTGTTCTA
>CBDUZM010000513.1:0-2874 GCA_965371685.1 uncultured Spirochaetaceae bacterium
CTCTCGGGGCATCTGTTAACGCACGGAGTCAGCTCTAACGGGAGCTCCCGGACGTTTTTGCTTTACTGCTTAAATATTTAAAGCCGCCTTTCGGGGCGGCTTTTTCAATGGGTGTGCCTGGGCAGGGTGTACCTGCATGTAGGTGACCCTGGCTTGACTTTCAATCACTCGATCAGTATGAATTGTTGGGCTAATATTCAACGCCGTGCTTTTTGATCTCTGCAAGAAACGTTCTTTTATCGCAATTTTTATATTCTTCTTCACTAAAACCCAAAGGTTCAATATTTACATCAATAGATTGGCCGATCTTTAACAGAAATTGAGTCAATTCAATTCTATCCCGTCTTTTAAAATCATCACTTATAATCGCCAAATCTATATCACTATTCATGTGTGGGATGCCTTTCGCATATGAGCCAAATAAAATTACTTTGCTTATATTTATATTAAAGCCTTCCTTGAGGGTGCTCTTGAGTTTCATTATTTTTCTGATTACTGAATCATTTTTTTTAACCATTTAATAATTTCTCCTGTTTTAATGTATATCTCTCTTGCTTTCCTGGAATTCACGCTCTTGTCTAATTGTTTTATCTGTTCAGTATACCTCGATTCGATATAGTATGCACATGCAAATAATTTAGAAATTTAATTGTTTCTTCGGTTAAATCCGGTATTTCTGCGGCGTCAGCCATCTTGATTAAATTATGTGTGTATGGAGGCGTCTCATTTTTCTTAGTACATAAACTGGCTTTTAACATTTTTTCAATACTTTGCTGGCAGGTGAATGCAACATATAAGTACCAGCGACTATTTAACATTGCTTATGCTGTAACATAGTCGTATTTTGATAAATCCAACCAGTTCTTGACTACGGGATCCATAAGACATTATATATCATAACTCAATTGAAAAAACAATGGATTTGTCTTTTTAACCTTCTATTGACTGGGTTTTCGATTAAGCTAAAAATGTCGGTTTTTAGCGAATGGATTAACCAAAAATGCCCGTTTATGTTAAATATATTTGACAAAAACGCCGGTTAATAGCCGGGGATATTCTTGCCATTGATGAAGCTCAAGAATCTCCAATCCTTGTCAACTACATAAAATGCTTCAAGGAGGATTGGCCTGAAGTAAAGTTCATACTGACCGAACTCTTTTAAAATGTTATCCATGGCAGTTCCCAAAATGTCCATTCTCGATACCATCGATTCCGTTTTGCACTTAACCAGTGATATTGGAAGTTAAGGCTGCAAGGAGTGCATGAACCGGCCGTATACGTGGCGACTCTTATTTTTCTCCCGGAAACCAGAGACGTCCCGGAACCTTGAAAGCCCTTTTCTTTGCGATAAAGACATGAAGTATCAATGCAAAGACGAGATATCCCCCGAGTATTGCGACCATCAACCAGAAATACAACGGTTTACTTTCTGTGTAGCTGTAGGCCGGCAGGTTGATAGCTAGGATAAGCGGAATGACCAGAGCGAAGATTACTGCCGTTGCGTACATGTAGTCCTGGGCTGCAGGGGTTTCGAAATTAGGATCGATCACCCTTAGAAGAGCAAGGCCTGTCGGAAGGGTTCCCGTGCAGGCGCCGTAGATAATTAAGGTCCTGTAGAACTGGTGGTCCGAGAAGATGCGGGAGCAGAGCCAGGGGACCGTTGTAATGACCATAATTCCCGCCAACATGCACATGATGAGGATGGGAAGCCAGTACTGGGCGACAACGACAAGGGAGATAGCGCCCACGGCGCCGGCAACCATTACATCCACCGAAGTGCCGGAAATTCGCGTCAGACTGCCGTTGTCCAGGGTGAATTCCACCTTGAGCAGCTTCAAAACCTGTTTAAATACCAGTGCCATTAACGCGGCAAAGACAAAGCTGATTCCCCATAAATTAACCGCCAGGTCTTTTCCGAGATCTCCGGCGAATGACAGAAGGAAGGTAAGAAGATGGAGTAAGAGATAGCTGCACAGGTACACGAACAGAACCATGGCCAGGTTATAGCTCATCGAATCGATGGCTTCTGTTTCAGTTGTAAGGTGAGACCCTGCAGGCCGCTCTTTATCCTTCGGGTAGATCCCGGTTTTTAACTTCTGCCCGTTGGCGGACTGAAGCTTTTCCCTGTTTAACCATCCCTTTCGGATGCCGAAGTTGATCAGGAATACCCCGCCGAAACAGGCCCAAAGAAAACCTATGGCGGCAAAGGTCATGCCTACGCTGCCTGCCCCGGTAAAGCCGAAGGATTCCCAGCCTTGCCCTATGGCAAAAGATTGTCCCGGCCCAAGAGCAAAGCCCAGGGGAATGAAAAGACCGAAGGTGGGAAAGAGCCCGGGAATAAGCGTAGACATGAAGAGGAAAGTGAGGAGCATTCCAAGCAGTCCCTGAAGGGAATACTGAGAAATTATGGCAACTGAGGTTGATATAATACCCTTGTGTCCTTTCGGGCGCTTCGATGTGGCTTTGCGTAAGGTCATGGCTATAAAGGATATGCTCAGAAGATGGTAAACCAATTCGCCAAGACCTTTCTGTGACATACCGATTAGGGGCGCCAGGTAATTATAGAAGGGCAGCAGAAGAAAGCCTGCGGTAAGGGCATTGGGTATAAGGTATTTCTGTAAAAAGGGTACTTTAGCCCGGATGAGTGTTGCCAGCAGAAGAGCTATAGAAATTACACCCATGTCTATGAAGAATTTCCATTGAAAATCCATGCTCATACTCCTGTAAGCTCAAAAGTTTATATGTAAACAAAGCCAAGCGATGCAAGGTTACGCATTATAATGGTTGGAAGAATATCTGTCGAGTCTTAGAGAATATCCTGCGTATTCTCACTTTTACCAGCAGGATAAGCTTACAGTTGTCAATCGAGCAGCG
>CBDUZM010000514.1:0-2870 GCA_965371685.1 uncultured Spirochaetaceae bacterium
TCATGGGATAGACGAAATAGGCCTGCCGTCCCAGCTGTATCTCCTCCCTGACTCTTCGGTAGACGCGGTGCTCATTTCCCCCTCTGGTCAGGTGCGTGATGACTGCTTTTCGATCCGGAGGCATTGTCCTGATAGTCGAGACATCGAGGTCGCCGAACACTGTCAATGCAAGGGAACGTGGAATGGGTGTGGCAGTCATGAGCAGAAGGTCCGGGGTACTGCCCTTTGTCATAAGAGCTATCCGCTGTTTTACCCCGAAACGCTGTTGTTCATCCACAACAACCAGCCCGAGAGAACGATAGAAGACATCTTCGGAGAAAAGCGCATGAGTTCCTATAAGAATTTGAATATCGCCCTCTCTGAGGGATTGGAGAAGCAGAGACCGGCCGGTTTTGCCGAGAGTTCCGGTCAAAAGGGCAACCTTGACTCCAAGGGGCTCCAGAAACCCGGCGGCAGTCTCCCCGTGCTGCCGGGCCAGCAACTCGGTGGGCGCCATTATTGCAGCCTGCTCTCCCGCTTCAACCACCGATAAGGCGGCCAGGAGGGCAACGAGAGTTTTTCCGCATCCTACATCGCCCTGTAGAAGGCGGGACATGAGGCGGTCTGAAAACAGATCGTTCTCTATATCGGAAAGAGCGCTCTTCTGATCATCCGTAAGCCGGAATGGCAGCCTGGCAATCAGCGTATCCCTGAGCTTGAATGAGATCGCCCGGCGTTTTTCCCGCATAGCCCTGAGCTTCAGTCCCCGCCGTTTCATAATAAGTTGGAGATAGAACAGCTCATAATAGATGAAGCAGCGCCTGGCGCGGGCAAGCTCTGACTCGCTCCCCGGGAAGTGAAGCCTTTTCAACGCTTCCGCATAACCGGGAAAGCTGTGTTTCACTTTTAAGTAACGGGGCAGCTCATCTTCATTATTTCTGCAAAAGGTAAGAGCCTGTCTCGCCCATCGTCTCATCGAGCTCTGATTGAGTCCATTGGTAAGAGGGTAAACAGGCAGGATCCTGTCAATTTCCCGATCCAGCACATCTGCCGCTTCGTATTCAAAATTGCTGCACTGAAGCTCATTGTATTGGTAACGGAAAGTTCCGGATATTATAAACTTCCGGCCGGGCACGAGTACGGAGCTTAAGAATTTTCTTCCGAAGCAAATAAGGAATGCTTTACCCGAGCGGTCCTGTATGGTGACTTTGAGGATCTTCCGATATCCTCTGCCGATGTAATGATGAGCCGTTACCCGGACGAGGCAGTTTGACCGCTCCTTTTTTAGAGTTTCCGAAAGAGGATCTATCCGGGTTCTGTCGAAGTAGTTCCTGGGAAAGTGACAAATCAGGTCTTTGAGGGTAACGATGTTCAGTTTTCCAAGTAAAGTGGAATTTTTTAGACCCACTCCTCTGAGAATTTCAACCGGCTGGTCCAGATCGTCAAGAAATCGTTTTCGAAGATTCCCTGTACTCAAGATCTTTGACCCTTATCTTACTCAATTTGTCAGAAGGAAAGCCCGAAGAGCAAATCAACCAGCTGTCTGACGACCAGGCCCCCGACAATCAGGAACACCAGGAGGGTTACCAGAGTGATGAGCAGCGCCTGTATATATTCCACATCCCGGTGAAGAACCTTCGATACCTTACTTGTCAAACCTTGAATCATTATATCGAGCGTATGCCATATTGAAGCTGTCTGATTCTTGCTGAATATCAAACCTGCTGTTCGAATCGCGCAGAGGATGATGAAAAACCCGACGATCCAGACTCCGCTCCACCAGACGGACTGCAGAATGATTGCCAGCACATTGCTTACAGTAATGGGAAAATTACCGATCCCTATGACGACGTTCTGAAGGATTACCAATACGAGGATCCCTGCCAGAGGCGAAAAGTCGAACATACCCATATGGAGAAAGCGAATTCTCCTGAAAAGAGAAAGATAGGGATCGGTAATACGGCAGAGATACTCCCACGGCCGTCCGAAATCGGGTCCTTTGAACCAGGTGAGAATGATTCGCAAAGATAGAAGAAGAGTATAAATCAGAAGTGCAGCGCTTATAATCTGCAGGCCGGTATCTAACGGAGTTGTTGTTAATGCCGTTGTTTCCATGGATAGTTCTCCTAAATAATTTTTCTGTACCCTTTCAAATTCTGAATCAGGGATATCATATTTCTGTCTATAATTTCAAGGTCCGCTTCGGTAAGTCCGGCGCCCAACACTACTTTCCTGCGGATTTCTGTCGAAAGGTAGTCCCCGGGAGCATGGAAATCACTGTTTAAAACCATTGAAGCCCCCAATTTCTTCGCAAGCCGGGCTACATGGCCGTTGGCTATGGCATGCGAGAAGCGGGCTGTCAGCTCAAGAAACACCCCGCTGTTTTTTGCCAGTATGACTTCCTCTTCCGTAATAAGGCCGGGATGGGCCAGAATATCTACACCTGCCTCTAGGGCGGCACGATTGGTGCCCTCTGCCACCGGTTCCGTCAGAGTCTCCCCGTGGACGAGAACTATTTGTGCACCGAAGGATCTGCATTGAGAGATGAGGGAAGGCACCTGTCCGGGAGGAACGTGGGTCAGCTCCACTCCCGGAATTATCTTTATTTTGAGAAAGGGTTGTGTTTCACGAACAAATTTAATCATCGCGGAAAGCACGCTTTCAAGGTTCGACGCATCCACGTGATCGGTCAGGGCTATCGCTCCATAGCCGGCATGCTCCGCCCTTCGGACTGTTTCGGCAGGTGAGAGAACACCATCGCTGAAAAATGTATGGGTATGCAGATCAATTATACCTGACATGTTTATTCCTTCCAAACCTCGACTACATTGGGATACTGCTGGACCATCTCGAGCACCTGCCGGTCGGAGGATATCGTCAGGGCCGCCCCT
>CBDUZM010000515.1:0-2858 GCA_965371685.1 uncultured Spirochaetaceae bacterium
GGCGATCCTGGGGCATGCCTCTATTGTCAGCACCGAGATCTATACGCATATGAGCCTGGAAGATTTGAAGGAGGTGGTGAGAAGAGCGCATCCTCATGGGAAGCGGCAAGGGGGATGATGCAAGACTGAAGCACAGGAAGGAGAGTGCTTTTTGTAGAAGTTTAGCTCTTGACATATTATTAATGTTATATTATAAGTGTAGTTGATGACAATATATGTCCTTAAAAGTTATTATAATATATTTGCAACCAAATAATCTTAATTCGGGAGAAAACATAGATGAGTACTGCAGTTGGTAAAAAGAGAATAGGCGGATTGAGTGTAAGGGAGCGGAGTATTCTTGGCGATCTTCTGAGAGCAGGACATACAACAATAAATGTAGAAGATATTGTGGCTAAATTGGGGTTGAATCGCCCTCTTGCCAATAAAATTCTCTCAAGATTAGAGAAAAAGGGGTGGTTACAGAGGACTAAGCGCGGTATCTACATTTTTGTTCCTATAGATTCTAGTACGCCCGACACTATCCCAGAGGATCCCTGGGCCTTAGCCATGGATCTTTTCAAACCATGCTATATTTCCGGTTGGAGCGCAGCTGAATACTGGGAATTAACGGAACAGATATTTAACACAACGGTTGTTTACACTGTGCAATCACAGCGTAAAGGAATACAAAAAATTGCCAACATAACCTACCGCACCCACCAGATCCCCGCAAAAGAGCTTTTTGGCACTAAGAAAATATGGCGTAACGATGTTCCTGTAATCATAGCCGATCTGCACCGAACTATCATTGATATACTCGACTCACCGGAACTAGGCGGAGGCGGCCGACACTCCCTGGATGTGGTGCGCACATACTGGGAGAGTGAAAAGGCTGATTTGAACCTCCTCTACGAGTATGCTGAAAAGCTTAATCGTGGTGTAATTTTCAAACGATTGGGATTTACTGCAGAAATTTTCGGTCAAATCCCTGAGTCCTGGTTGGAGAAATGTAGAGAGCGGTTATCCGCCGGCATTAGTAACTTTGATCCCACCGGTCCGAAACAAGGGAAAATTATCAGTCGTTGGCGACTACGTATCAACCTTCCAGTGGAGGAAATGCTTTGATTCCTAAAGCAGAGATTCTTTCCGTCGCAAAGAACCGAGGGTTACTCGCCAATATAGTCGAGAAGGACTATGTAATAGGGTGGCTTCTTATGGGGATTGCCCAACACCCGCTTTTAAACAAGTGGGCCTTCAAAGGGGGAACCTGCTTAAAGAAATGTTTTTTCGAGACGTACAGGTTTTCCGAGGACCTGGATTTCACCGTTCCGGAAGGGTTGGCCTATGATGCACATTCCTACCGTGAAGCGCTTATTGAATGCACCGCTTCCATTACAGAAGAAACAGGCATTCAATTTCCTGAAGAAGGAATCGAGATCAAGGAAAGTCACGATAAAGAAAATTGTAGGACTTTTCAAGGAAAAGTATCCTATCGCGGCCCTCTCCAACCACGATCTAAGACTTTGCCAAAAATCAAGATCGATCTGACTAAACATGAAGTAATCGTTGAACCTACCGATCAACGTAACATTCATCATTTATATAGCGATGCGCCTGAGAGTTCTTTTTCCGCTCTTTGTTACAGCGTGAATGAAATACTTGCCGAAAAAACGCGAGCTATCTATGAGCGGACAGGAAGAGCACGGGATATTTATGATGTAGTTAACATAGGACGTAATTTTCGCGAAAAAATAGATCCTCGGAAAGCTCTTACCATCTTGAGAGAAAAGTTTAAGTTTAAATCTCTGCCTACCCCTACTGTTGAAAATATATCGGCGAAAGTTGATGATCAAATACTTAGAGCGAACTGGGAGCATCAATTACAGCACCAACTTCCTGTATTGCCGCCAGTCCAATCATACCTTGAGGAGTTCCGCAGGGAGTCACTCTGGTGGATAGAAGCTGAACCTGTTGCTTTAGGGTTACATTCAATCCCTGAAAAACCTGGAGAGAAAAGTATACCAAGGATGCCTTTTCCGGAAAGGGCGCCTCTTGGTATTCGGGCGAGATCCGGTAGAGGCTACCGGGCTGTTTCTTATTCCCGAAATATTGATTCAATCAGATACGCCGCCAGAAATCGATTGTGTGTAGAAATCGGCTATCAGGGGGTTAATCGATTGGTGGAACCTTATTCGTTGCGTAGAAAGAATACGGGAAATCTACTTCTCTATGTACATGAGCAAAGAAAGGGCTCTGCTCCAAGCGGAACAATCAAGTCTTTTAAATTAGACGAAATTGAATATGCCAGAGTCACAGAAAAACCTTATCATGCTAGATATCTGGTAGAGCTTTAATGTTGTGTAAATTTCTCAATAACACAGAACGTTTTTTTCTTTGAAATATTTTTTGAAAATCACAGAAATGCAAAATTTCAAGTGCTTGCGTGATAAATAATTACAGGTAGTTTGCGGGGTAATTTATGGCACAGAATCGATATTCTGTGTGATGAGCGCCTTGAGCAGGCCCTTCTGTTCAAGCCATGCAAGCACGAGATGAGCCTCGTTGGGCTCAGCATCGGCAAAGCTCTCGAAGAAGAGCTTTTTCAACACAGGCCAGACCTTCTCAGGGTAATGACGGAAATAGCTCAGCTCGAGCAGCTTGGGATCGTACTTGCTCCAGAGAGCGCCGGGACCCCGGAAGGGGGGAATGCCGCTTTCAACCGAGATCCCGGCGCCTGTGAAGGCGGTCAGATAACGGGCCTCCCGGATAAGACGGGCGGCCTTTTTGATCTTAGCACGGATTTCCTGGGTAAGAGGGGCGGTTGAGAACCAGGAGCTTGGGATTGTGAACGCTAAGGGTGAAAAAGACCGGGTCGT
>CBDUZM010000516.1:0-2855 GCA_965371685.1 uncultured Spirochaetaceae bacterium
ACAAGACTGCACATCCCCTTGAGATCGAAATCGCAGGGAAAAACGATAAGAATATTATTTTCGATTTCACTCATCGGGGAACTGTTGAAAAGGAGCTTACTGTTACCGGCGATTTTTTTGTGGGAGAAATTGAAAGAGAGCAGAGTCGATGGAAGACTCATCCGCGGGTAAGCGCAGATATAATCATCAATGGGAAAAGAGCCTGCTTCCAATTAGGGATTGTTCCGAAGTTTCCCGCAAGAATTCGACTTGAGAACAGAGAAGGATTGTCCCTATTCGGTGTAGAATCGACGGCGTATCTTAATATTGAAAACAACCTCGACGAGAAAGCAACCTTCAGTTTTATTATCCCGCAAAAGGAAGGGATAGAATTTCTCAAACCGCGTATCTCCGCGGCTCTGTTGCCGAAGGAAAAAACCTCGATCCGCATTCCCTTTATCCTTCGCGAGTGCTGCGTGTATTCCGCATTTCTTGATGCAGCGGCGCGTCCTGATAAGGGAAAAACTATTAAGTTCAAGCGGGAAGTGGGAAGTCTCTTTCATCTTCACTCGGGTGTTTACCACGGCGAGATGACCGTAGGCGATGACAGACGGGCGTACGTTATCGGAAACGGCGCCATTTACCTGCGCCTGTTCCATGTAAAGGACTCCTTTTTAAACGAGGCATTTCTTTCAAACGGAATCACCGGCCAGCAGTCATTCAGATACTTTCCTCCCAAATTGGGAAAACCCTTCAGCGAGGAGTTCATCAATCAGAAGCCTGAATCCGTTTCTTTCAGCCAATCAAACGGTTCTGTCACGATGCGGGTTATTTACAGGTCAGGGGATTTCAAAGAAATCGAAGTAAAAATGTGCTTTCGCCTCTTCTCTGGCGGGATAACCGAAAGGTGGTTTGAGGTAAGGAATACAGGTGAAACCGCCCTCGATAAGGAGCTCTATTTAAGTGACAGTTTCCGCTGCAATATGAAAAACGCGGTCATCCCTTATAAAGGTAAATTCATAGAAACAAGGGATGAAACGGTGAATGACATATGGTTGTGGGACGATGGCAGGCTCACCGAGAACTGGATCTTCGTACGCGGGACAAAGGGTACGATTGGGCTGAAGTGGGCGAAAGATACAAAACTCCGCATTCATGAATGGGTTTTTAACATTGAGCATAAAGCTCCCTGTCTCGGGCCGGGGGAGTCTTTTATCACAAAGCCTGTCACCACTTCAATGAACACATTTTCCGACTGGCGCGGGTGGCGGGAGTTTTCATTGGCGAAAAACCTCGACAGCGAACCTCTGACAGAAAGCCTGGAATTATGTGTAAACCATGGAAATCCCTTTGTGGATAAATCCTTCCAGGTTGAGATTAATGAACATAAGCAGAAGAACCTGGATGGTGTTCTCTCAATTTCCTCAATGGAAAATCAATTTCCCCGGACCTCCCTAAGTTTTGAGCAGAAGAAACAGGAAAAAAACGCGGTTTTCCAGGTGAGTACAAAGGGTGACCTGGCTGTCGATACAGTCGTACTTGACGCCGGTCTCAAGGTACTGCAATACCAGCGAAGAAGAGTCACCTTTCCCAAACAGAAGGGCGCTGTAAAAACCGGGACGGTGCAGGATCAAGGATACGAGGTCTTTGAAGCGGACAACGGAGTTCTCACCATAAAATCGGCGCCCAAATTCGCTCCATGTGTTTATTCCTGTACATACCGGGGGATCCAGTGGTTTGATTCCTCCTTTCCCTCTGCCGGGCCGAAAGACTGGTGGAATCCGTGGACCGGTGGGCTCTTTTCCCGACCACACAGCATGGAGACCCGGCCCCTGCTCAAAGAAGATGCAGGCGCCGAATTCGTGACGAGAGAAGATACATTCGGCAACCGGTGGAAAGGAATCGTTATTGAGCTTGTATTTGAGAAGCATGAGGATTACAAAGGCATGATATGCAGGCAGTATTTCCTCCTTCTTCCCGGCGTTCCCGTTCTCTTCAACCAGGTAGAGATCATTCAAAATACCGGCGAATATTTCAACCGGCGTAGTTTTTCAACCGAGTGCTTTGCTCTTCCCGATGAAACCTTTGAAAAGGGAGGTTTCTCCTTTTCAAATAAACAGAAACAACAGGCAACAGCAATTTCAGGTAGAGAAGAGATGTGGCTGAGCCCGCCGTCGATGGTGGCTATAAATGGAAAAGAAAGAGAGGAGTCTCTCTACGTGTATTCCGAAGGCGCCGATGCAAGGCCCACTATCACGACAAACAAAGAGACTACAATGATCAGCATGACTGACAGGATTTCATGCGAACACGGCGATACTGTTTTCATGTCCCCGAAATTTTTCATCTTTTCCGTCAACCCCATAGAAGATGAATGGGCGGGCGATTTAAGAGGGGTGAGTCTCTAAGGTTTCTTTATGCTGGAATCGTAATAGATAACCATCAATCTTCCTTAATGTTGTCGAGCAGCTTTTGCAGATTGATAACTTTTTCAGGACGGGGAATATCTCTCAATCTTCTCAACGACGGCGTTTTTGAGGTTACTGCACGCTTCAAACTTCCCCGCTGTTCTTCGTCATTCAGGAATTCCTCCCATTTACTTATTTTATGTTGGCTAAATTAGCATATCTCTAGTAAAATATGCTTTATGACACCCGCGACAGTAACGAAGAAAAAGAGGAAAACCGGGCCACGAAAGGGAGGGAGCTCGGGCAGGCTGCGTATCGGGGACAACTGGAACGCAATCACCATCATCGCTCTCTCCCAGACCAATCCTCTGAAAGCGATCGCTGAGTTTGTAGAAAACAGCATAGATTCAAAGGCACATAATATTACTATTATACGGGGTAAAGAACACGGTGAATTTTATTTAAAAG
>CBDUZM010000517.1:0-2851 GCA_965371685.1 uncultured Spirochaetaceae bacterium
CAACCAGCGACAATCCCCCGCGTTCATTACGGTAGCTTAAACCTCTATGGAGGACAAATGCAAGAATTGCATACTCGAAAAAATGTGCTATTTTGTCAATATTAGTCGGAAGCTCGGGTCCTTCCAGTTGAATACCCGGAATCGAAGAAAGTCCGAATATGACGACTACCCAAATGACCGGCGGCAACCACTGCCTGAAAACAATCCTCAAAACGATACCCTCCGCAAAGTGCCATACCGTTCCCTCGAGCAGAAGCCGCGATCGCGGACAATATAGCGGTTCTGATAGCGATACATCAATTTCTTTGCGTGGTTAATCCCGAAGACAGGTGAGATTCGATCTCTCTGAAAAGCCCGAGTGTTTTATTGCAGGGCTCGACAAAATTCGAAATCCCGATCGACAGCAGATCCTGATGCAGTGGAGGAGGAACATTTCCACTTATGAGCAGCAGCCTCCGCCGAAAGCTTGCGAGCTTATTTTGATCCGCCGATTTGTCGGCGGCAAGAATAATCTCCGGAAATAAAACGCCTTCGCAAAGAACCTCTATCTCTCCCTTCCGTATTTTCCCCCGGTCCGTCAGGTAATCAAGTCGTTCGAGCGCGATGCCGCCCGCTCGATACGCCCCGTATAGCACCCCGTAGATAACCCTGTCTTCGTCCGGAAAGAAACCGGCGATGTGGCAGATCAGTGGTACGCATTCGGCGGCTGCCCGATCATCAACCGGTTCGACTGCCTCGACGCTGCGACCGGCGCGACGATCGCGGCCACTTATCCGGACCACGGCCCCCATACGAACATCGGCGCTGCTATCCAGAATGTGACGCCGAATGCGTCGGGAGGTGCTATCAGGACGATGTGGTTCGGTCACAGCTATATGTGCATGCGTATCCGAACATCACAGAGGCAGAAGTGCCGCGCGTCTACAGGCTCTCGCAGAACTTCCCGATCCCGTTCAACCCGCAGACGACGATCCGCTTCGACGTGAAAGAACGGGGGCATGTAGACGTGAAGATTTACAAGGTCACCGGACAGCTGGTGAAGACGCTCGTCGATGGCATCAGGGATGCCGGCGCCTACGCGATCACGTGGGACGGGACGAACAACCACGGCGCCGAGGTGGCGAGCGGCGTCTATTTCTACAGGATGTGGAGCAAGAATTTCAGCCGGACGAGGAAGATGATCCTTCTGCGGTGAGTGCCCGGCGGGCACGCCTTATCTAGCCGGCCGAAAGGCGCCGACCGCGCTAGAGGGTTGTTGGAAGACCCGGTTGTCGGGTTTCCCGAAGACTCGGCAGCCGGGTTTTTCTTTGGCGGCGCCCGAGTCCGCAGCGTATGTCCTTTATAACCAGCTTGTTGAATGATAACACATGTTCGATGGTGCCGCGGCGCACGGATGAATCCTCCCGGATTTATGTCGTATCTGCCGTTTCCACCGCAATTTCGCGAACTCGGGTGGGGGAGCATGATTCGCTCCTTTACGGTCACGGCAATTTTTACCTAATTTACTGTGAAATTACCACTTGACTTTTTGAAATATTTTGTGCTAGAATCCTTACGGTCTCGAGAGCAGAGTGGAAGTATGCTCGATAAGGGCAAACCTCCAAAACGGTGTAGGGTTTCTACCTGACGCCGACCGCCGTTGGAGCGCCAAGCTTACTCGACACATAAATTTGGACTCTTAACGGTATGGAACCTTGCAACGTGATGATCGAACCGGATGAGGAGGTGATGGAGGAAATACGGATTCGATGCATCATAAGAGGGGTTAACACTTTGGCTTTCGGGATTTAAATTCGTTGTACGTCGATTGAGTTTTATTCTCTTAACGATGGGGGGAATAAACTAATGAGGAAGGCCTTAGTTTTATTGCTAGGCGTATGCCTCCTTGCCATGGCCGGCTCCGTGTCGGCGCGCGATGCACAGCACAGCGGCAAGCGCCTGATGAGAGACTGGTCGGAGACCGAGGACCCTGATCTTGTCGATCCCGGCATGAGCGCTCTCACCACAAGCGCGGCTGTCGATACGTTCTGCATTGTTTGGTATAATTTTGAGACGGCAGATTGGCAGGGATGGGTACAGCAGGATCTAACAGCCCAGCTGAGAAATTTCTGGCATGTCGACAACTTCGCCGGAATAAGCCCGGGCGACTATGGCGGACTCGTTCCCCAGGAAGGTCTACAGTCCTGGTGGTGCGGCGCCCGGCCGGATCCCGGTGATTTGTATATGTGCGGCTGGATCTATCCGCCTGGTTACGGAAATTCGTGGAACCAGGTTCTCCAGTGTGACTCCCTCGCTTTTCTCGGATTCATTGACTTTACCTTCAAGGCATACTTTGACTCCGAGGCGGACTGGGATATCACCTACCTGGAATACGATGAAGGTGACGGAAACTGGATAGAGATCGATTCGTACGATGGCGTCCAGCAGGGTGTGTACAACTACTACATCCCGTTGGGTCTGTTCGCCACCAAGCTGCGTTTCGACTTTATCGCAGACGGCGCCTGGAGTGACCAGGACGGTCTCTACAACACCGATGGTGCGGCAATCATCGATTCTCTCGTAATTGTCGACGCTGTTGCGCTGAGAGACTACGAGAACTGCGAGCTTGCCTCCGTTGGTGACGAGCAGACCGATGGTGACCTGAATGGACTCTACTGGAAGGCATACACGCCTGACGGCTTTGGAATCTATTCCGGCCTGGCGTCGAACTTGCTGGATTACGATCCGTGTGGCGACAACTTCGGCACGCAGATCGTTTTCCATATCAATTCAGGCGAGCCGAGTGGCTCCTATCCTGGACTCTTCGACACGCCGCACTGTAAAGGTCCCGGCGGTGTCGAGGCGCCATGCC
>CBDUZM010000518.1:0-2848 GCA_965371685.1 uncultured Spirochaetaceae bacterium
CAAATCGACTTCAGCTGTTATTGATTTGAAGCATCTTTCCCATCGCCAGTCAGGACCCGATATGTTACTTCATCTTATAGCCGGCTCAGAAATGAACGCTTACCTCTTCGGGGAAAAACCTGTTATCCCTTTCCTCGGCATAAGCGCTCAAACGGTTTCACCGCAATCACTGTATGAAAAAGCTCTAAGTGCGGCTTTCAATACAGCGGCAGGACAGAAGAATCTGGGAGTCGGCTGCCTCGCTTACAGTGATATAGGCAGCCCTGTTCAGCTTGTCCTCGACTATGAAATGGGTTTATATTTTCGGCATTTGCTTCGCGATGTATCCGCGGACAGGGAGCACGTCGGTCTCAATACAATTCTCGAGACAGCCCGCCGCGGCGCCTATTACCTCGAGACGGAACATACAGTGCGATTCTTCCGCGAAGAGTCATGGCTGCCGAGCTTCATAGACCCGCGTCCGCCCATCGCATGGATGCAGAATCCGACAGACATGATCGATCAAGCCCGAACACGGACAAAGGAGCTGTACAAGAAAGCCGAAAACATGTGCCCTTTAAGCGAAGATAAAAAACAGCAGATAAGAGCCCTTATAAAAGAGGCGGACAACTCGGTTTAAAATACCGGGATTGGCATTACCCGGAAGTCACTGTTAAAATATCTTCAATTTAAGCCGAATGGCAAATAATCACCTGAGGTCAAAGAAATACCTGGCTTGACAAATAGAATATTATATCTGCTATACTGATGAAGGGATTCCATCATGACAAATAACAATCTGCTTTCGCGCATTTCTATTGATCAAAATAAAACTGGATGAATATGTGGACAGTAAGCTCTAGATCATTCAATAGAATAAAGTAGTTTATTAATGCAAGGATGCATGGAAACTACCAATATAAGAGCAGGTGAAATACTCTCTATATATAATATTATAAGATGCTTAGCGATTGGGATATTCCTTATGACACAGTAATTGCTATCCTCAAATTTTTGAATAAAAAAATTATTGGCAAAGTTATGGTTTCCATTTCAGTAAAAAGACCATATACAATGCGATCTTTATTGTTCGCCCGGAAGAAAGACTCGTTTCAGGTTTTTACCCTTTACCGCAATTTTTTCCACTCATCGATCATGGCGAGGGTATTTTCCCAGGGCATGATGCTGTGCGAAGAGGGGCAGGCTGTAACAATAAGACCCTTTTTACCGAAGGCGGAAAACACTTCACGGACGGCTTCCCGGACTACTCCCGGATCCTCGCTCCACATGTGGTAGGTATTACTCGGTCCGGTCCAGAAGCTTTTTTTCTCGCTCATCTTTTCCCTTATTAAGGAGAGATCCACACCCTTAAAGGCCGTATCGAGATGCATGATGCAGTCAAAGGGTAAGCCTGCCAGGTAGTCCAACATAGGCATAACACCGGTGTGAACAGTGTAGCCTATTACCTTCCCTCCCTGGTGTACGGTATCGATTTCCTTTGCCAGGTGTCCGCCCAGGAATTTCCGGAGCATCCCGGGACTGTAGAAGTCCGCAGTTTCATAAAAACCGTTCCGCCGTATGATATCCGTGCCCAACTCGATGGCAATTTCCATGTTTTTAATGTTGATCCGGTGCTCGAACTCCAGGAATTCCTCAACCAGGGCAGGATTATCCATTATCATCAGGCATAGTTTTTCCGCACCGCACAGAAGCAGAGCGCCCGTCAGCCCCAGGCCGATACTCGCCATGGTTGCCAGGTTATGGCGTTCGGCCAGTGATTTAGCTTCCTGATGAAAAAACCTCAACGTATCCATTTGCTCTTTAGTGCTGGGCGGGTGAAAAATATGGCGCATGCAGCGCAGATCGGCTTCGTTCTCGAGCCAGGGCTTGATTACGTGGGCTACATTGAAATCGCTGTAGAAGGGTATGTCCAGGCCATGGGGCCATTGCTCGTTATATCTGACCGCAGAAGAAAGTTCGCCGGACGGCGTGGTCCAGACTTTATGGATAACGTTATCGTGCAGCCAGACTTTCGATGATACTCCGGCCTCGGGATACTGTGAGCCGATCTCGACAGGCACGACAGGATCGACCCCCAGTTGCTCGACACAGTACACGATTTTTTCCCGGCCGCTCGGTCCCCATGGGAACTGATAGCGGCGGCCGACACGCTGCTGAGGGGTTAGTGAGTTGAAATACGGTGAGCAGGGGACGTAGTCCACTTCCCTTCTGAGGATCGCCTGAATTACTCTTTCACGGCTCGTCAATGTTCTGAATTTCCCTTTGCGCCCTGGATCCCGTAATAAGCCCGGTCGTCGATTTCACCATAGAATGTGCTCAACCCTTCACGGAACCAAGCATAATTCCCCTCACAAAGTGCTTCTGGGCAAACGGATACACTAACAGGATGGGGACTACGGATACGATGATGCACGCATATTTCAATGACGTCTCGACGACAGCGGCGTCCGCCGTGTGCAGCTCAGCAGCCTGTTGGAAGGATTCGCCTGTCATCAAGATCGCCCGCAACTGCAGCTGCAGCGGATACTTATAAGTGGATTTCAGATATATAAGCGGCGCAAAGTAGGTATTCCAGTAGGCCACCGCGTAGAACAGGGCGATGGTGGCCAAGACCGCCTTGGAAAGAGGCAGAACGATGTACCAGAAGATACCGATATCATTCAACCCGTCGATTCTGCCCGAATCGATCAGCTCATTCGAAAAACCTATGAAAAAAGCCCGCATAATCAACAGATTCCAGACGCTGACTGTAAAGGGAAGTATTATCGCCCATACACTGTCCAGTAAACCGTACGATTTCACGGCCAGAAAAAGGGGTATCATGCCTCCCTGAAAAAACATGGGTATT
>CBDUZM010000519.1:0-2844 GCA_965371685.1 uncultured Spirochaetaceae bacterium
ACGAAAAGCCTTTAAATTCGAAGAGTTAAACGCATTAGGGTTAATTTTAGCTTCCACAGTGTCGATCGAGATCGAATATATTAAAAGAAGCACTTTCACTCCATAAGACAGGTGGTAAAATGAGTGAATGTTTCCTCCCTGCCAGACTATCGCGGAATTTACTGGTTGCTTCAAGAGTCGAAGATCCCGTTGCTAAAATTTTTAGATGAGGATACTCATCGGAAGCAATTTTCAAGACCATGCTTGGATCTCGAAGTCTGTGTATTTCATTCAAGACTAATCGGGTTGGAGATGGGTACCGGCTAAAGAAAAATTCAGGATTAGAAAGCTGGTTTTGAACGGAAGGCAGATTACAGTTGAAGTATTGAATGTCGGATAGTTGCTTACTCAACACCGTCTTACCTATTCTACGAGCGCCGGACAACCACACGATGCTTCGTTTATTCCAAAGAGATTCTATTTGTCAAGTGGGTATTTATGAATGTCGTTTTCGCTCTGCAAATATTGACAGGGCAGAAGGTAGCGGGTAATGTATTTTTATGTAGGGATAGCAGGAATGTCCTGATAATTCTTCTTGTGGAGAAAGAACATGGATAGAAAATTAAGAATGGGTATGGTCGGCGGTGGGAAGGGCGCCTTCATCGGCGAAGTTCACCGAATAGCGGCGAGGATGGACGGTCTGATAGAGATGGTGTGCGGCGCCTTCAGCAGCGACCCGGCAAAATCAAGGGCATCGGGGAAGGAGCTTTTTCTCCCGGATGAGCGGGTCTATGGAAGCTATGAGGAGATGTTTGCGAAAGAGAAAAAGCTTCCCGAAGGCGAGCGGATGGATTTTGTCAGCATAGTCACACCGAATAATATGCATTTTCCGGTTGCAAGGACGGCGCTGGAAAGCGGGTTCCCCGTGGTCTGCGATAAGCCGATGACTTTCAACTTGAAAGAGGCCATTGAGCTGGAAGCGCTGGTTGAAAAGACCGGGCTTCCCTTCTGCCTTACCCACAACTATACGGGATATCCCATGGTGAAACACGCAAAAAACATGATTTCAGCGGGGGAACTTGGGAAGTTACGGAAGGTGGTGGTGCAGTATCCACAGGACTGGCTGGCAACGCTGCTCGAAGCAACGGACCAAAAGCAGGCGGCCTGGAGGACGGACCCAAAGAGAGCCGGAGCGAGCTGCTGCATGGGCGATATCGGAACACATGCGGAGAATTTGGCAGAGTATATGACAGGCCTGCAAATCGATGAGCTGTGCGCCGATCTGACCACCTTTGTGGAAGGACGCCTTCTCGAGGACGACGGTAACGTGCTCATCCATTATAAAGGAGGGGCCAGGGGAGTGCTTATTGCAAGCCAGATCTCCATAGGCGAGGAAAACGGCCTCCGCATCCGGGTTTATGGTGAGAAGGGCGGTATTATATGGGTTCAACAGGAGCCCAATACTCTCATCGTTACCCGGCTGGATAAGCCGTCGGAAATTCACAGGACTGCCGGTAAAATCGAGACCACATCGGAAGGATCGCAGCCCAACACCCGTTTGCCGGCGGGGCATCCGGAAGGTTTCCTGGAAGGATTTGCCAACGTCTACAGGAACTTTGCCCTTGCTTTGGGCTGCCGCCTTAGCGGGAAGAAACCGGAAACAGAATATCTCGATTACCCCGGAGTAAAAGACGGAGTAAGGGGGATGGCTTTTCTGGAAACCGTCGTTGAAAGCGGTAAAACCGGGAAATGGATCAAGATGAAATCAAACTATTAGGAGGAGGAAAAAATGGGGAGACCTGTAACACTTTTTACCGGACAGTGGGCGGACCTGCCGCTG
The DNA here is from genome assembly GCA_965371685.1 of uncultured Spirochaetaceae bacterium. Taxonomy (GTDB): domain Bacteria; phylum Spirochaetota; class Spirochaetia; order SZUA-6; family CAZLRN01; genus CBDUZM01. The sequence goes on from CBDUZM010000519.1 coordinate 1,820, forward strand.
GAAAAGCTGGCCGGCATGGCTGCGGATTGGGGATACGACGGGCTCGAGCTTGCCTGCTGGGGGGATCACTTCGAAGTGGATAAAGCCCTCGAGGATGACGGTTACATTCCCAATAAGAAAAGACTGCTCGAGAAGAACGGCCTCAAGTGTTTTGCCGTAAGCGCCCATCTCGTGGGCCAGTGTGTATGCGATCATCCCATTGATGAAAGGCATAAAGGAATCCTGCCTGCGAGAATCTGGGGAGACGGGGATCCTGAAGGGGTAAGGCAGAGAGCGGCGGAAGAGATAAAGAACACAGCCCGCGCCGCCGCCAGGTTCGGCGTGAAGATCGTGGCGGGATTCACCGGTTCCAGCATATGGCACGTTCTGGCCGGATTTCCTCCCGTACCACCCGAGATGATCGAGGCCGGCTACAAAGATTTTGCCGACCGCTGGAATCCTATCCTGGATGTTTTCGACGAGGTGGGTTTGAAATTCGCGCTGGAAGTCCATCCTTCTGAGATCGCCTACGATTTCTGGACAGCCAAAAAAGTCCTGGAAGCGATCGATCACAGGGATGCCTTCGGTTTCAACTATGATCCCAGCCATCTGGAATGGCAGATGGTGGATCCCGTACAGTTTGTACTGGAATACGGAACCAGGATCTACCACTTCCACGTAAAGGAATCCGTCCGGAACCTGGATGGAAGAAACGGTATTCTCGCGTCTCATCTTCCCTTCGGTGATATGAGGAGAGGGTGGGATTTCGTTTCTCCGGGAAGAGGCTCCGTTCCATTCGAGAAGGTTTTCCGTGCCCTGACGGCTGTGGGATACAAGGGGCCCCTCTCTGTGGAATGGGAAGACAGCGGAATGACCCGGGAGCACGGCGCCAGGGAAGCTCTCGAGCTCGTGAGAAAGACCGATTTCGAACCTTCGGACGTTGCCTTTGACGCGGCTTTCTCATCCAGGGATTAATGGCCAGGGATTAGACTCCCCTTCAAATGATATCGAATACTCTTTTTAAAGCCAAAATATTTGATTGTGGA
>CBDUZM010000520.1:0-2836 GCA_965371685.1 uncultured Spirochaetaceae bacterium
CGCTGAGTCTGGCAGCTCATGAATCCATCGAGATGGATACTCCTCAATAACCGAACGTCCTCATGAAGCACATTAGCAAGCTGGATGTCGCCCGGATCCTTATAATGATCCCACATATAGTGATAGTCAAAATCGAAGCTGTCGCCCGAGAAAATATCCTGCCAGACTTTCAGGAATGCCACGTTGTCCTCGACATTCCTGGGCATGACCAGGCGGTTTCGGTTGAAAGGCGGGAGAGAGGGCAGAGTTTTATTCGAAGAAAAAGCCTTGCTGTAGGTACGGGTGATGGGCGCAAACATGAGGACAAACCGTTCCGAATTCTTGATCCGCTCTTTTTCAGGAGGCCAGAGCAGGTCAACATAAATGAGAAAAACGATTTTGGTATCAAGCTTCTCTTCCGTGAGAAGCTCATCCACCTCGTTCAGCATCATCACATAGAAATCGGAGGGACGTGTCTTCAGGCACTCCTCACATTCACAGTTATTATTCGATCCATCCGCCAGCCAGAAATGCAGGAAATCTATTTCCGGATGATCTTTTGCATAACCGGCAATCTCCTCTGCAACAAGACGGCGTACATAAGGGTTTGAATAGCAAAGGTTGGTGTTCAGCGGAACACCTCTCCAGAAATCCCTTTTGCCATCGATCATTGCAAAATACTGCCTGACTTCCGGTTCAATCTCTCCTGCCGGATACTCCCATCCCAACCCCGAAATACCGAAGGGTTCGCAGGTCCAGCCGTGACCAACAGCATGATAGAGGAGATCCCTCTTTTCTATCTCATCGACGGCTGAAGCCGTCAACTCCTGTGCTCTATCCACTGAAAACTCCCCGCCTTTCTTTATCGGATTTCCTGTGTGGGAGTACCAGCGGTCAAAAAAGGTGAATGCCTCTCGGAATTGGATGAAATAGCTGTTGAAGCCCAGACGCGGCGCCCATTCGATAATATCTCTTACGTGGTCGAAGCTGACAGCACCTTCTATGCAGATACCACGGTGCCGGTACGAGGCAGTCTCCTGAACGTCAACAGAAGTCTCGGAAATGTCCACCGTGGGTATAAACTCACCATCCGATCCCGGTCGAACCCATCGGCATCCTAATTCGGTGAGATAACGGTAAATTCCCAGGAGAACACTTCGGGGGTTGTTCCCTGCAATAATTCCATCGCCGCCCTTCGTTTTGATATAAACAGCATCGTCGAGTCTCGAGTCCCGAATCGCAGGCAGTGAAACCTGTGGAAACTCCAGGCCTGCCCCTATCCATATAGCAGGACCCGCTTGTGATTCGAAGCTCGAACATTGCAGTGCAGTTGCCGGTTGAGAGGATATCAGTTTCAAGTATTTTACCAGCTCTGCTGCGGCGTAGTGAATTGTCCGGTTTTCGCCGATGTATCGCACTAGAAAAGAATATGTATTTTCCACACACATATGCTAGGCGAAATTGTATTCAGCGTCAATAGAAAAGGGGCAGCTCTCTTGCTTCAGCTTGATATTGCGGGATTTTATTTATATAATTTGAAACATGCCAGAATAGCTCAGTGGTAGAGCAGCTCACTCGTAATGAGCAGGTCGTGAGTTCGAGTCCCACTTCTGGCTGAAATATACCGCCAACTACTATTTACCAAATTGTAGAAAAAATGTCGAATGGATATATGAAAAAGGCATCATTCTACCTTTGGGATAGAAATGGAATTTGGTATTACAGACTTCCCTAAGAAAAGACTTTTCACAGTGCTTGGATCAAATCAGACAAGAATTTCAACAAACGTCGTGCTGAACAATTTGTATTAAAGGAAAAAGTTGGTAGAACCCCTGCCCTTGAACTCACTTTTTATGAATATGCGAAGCCTTACTTCATATGGGACCGCTGCCCGAGAATACATAGACGACTCGAAGAGAATAAAAGCATAGGAAAAAAACATGCAAGGCTTAGCCGTCGACTCCTGGAGAAATATGTCTTTACTGATCGTTTCACGAAGATTCTCATGGGTAAAATAAGACGGGGAGATATTCTTGACCTTCGTAATCGAATTCGTAACAAAACAGGAATAGCCACGGTTAATAGGACAATTTCTGCCGTAAAAGCTGTTCTCTCAGAAGCTTTATTCCGGGAGGATATTGATGGAGATCCAGGTTCAAGGATTGGGGCTATCAACTACCAACGGAAGGAAAAGGCAATATTCAGCATATCCGAACTGAATATGTTTTTCTCAGAGATCCCGGGAATCTGGGATGATTTACAGACTTATGCTGTATTTAATACAGCTGCAAAAACTGGTATGCGCTGTAGTGAGGTTCTTGCTCTAACATGGAGCGTCATAGACTACAATATACCAAGTATATCAATAGAAAAAGCCTGGAAGGATGAGCATGAGCTTGGTCTGCCAAAATGGAATAAGGTGCGAATAATTCCTGATGTTCAAAGCATCATAGATGTTTTTAATCTATTGAATTCGGATAGTATCCGTATCAATCCTGATGATTTAATCTTTTGTTATGAGCTAACGGGAGAAAGACTTGGCTCAACATGGTGGCGTAAGTCTTTTCAACGAGCAATGGAAAATGCAAACATTGATACGAAAACACGCAATTTAAGTGCTCATTCTTTACGCCATAGTCTCAATACGCACTTGCTTACTTCTGGTTGTGATCCATTTAAAGTTCGTGCATATTTTGGTTGGTCAAATTACATGAGGATGCCAGTTCTTACACCAGCCCAGGAAGGATACACGCATCTGAAACCTGAGGATCTAAAAACTCTCTTATCTGTAATAAATGATTTTTTCTGTGTAGTAAACTCACACAGCATCACGGTCACTAGACCCTGAACCTAGCCC
>CBDUZM010000521.1:0-2810 GCA_965371685.1 uncultured Spirochaetaceae bacterium
CGGTGCGGCTGCCGGTGATGAGGGAACAGCCTCGCTTTTAGGACTCTGGAATTTACGCGGGCACAGCTGGTGGGAGGAAGCACTCGATATTCTAGGTATAGATTGTTCCCGGCTTTCCGGGCAGCATAATCCCGGCGCCATAGTGGGAAAGGTTTCCGCCGCCGGCGCCGATCTCCTTGGCCTGGGAGAGGGCATTCCCTTTGCTGTGGGAAGCCTCGACCATCATGCCGCCGCTGTCGGCGCCGGCATTGGGATTTTTGCGGATTACAGTGAATCCACGGGAACGGTAACAGCCTGCCTTAAATCGACCGATGATTTTATCCCGAAAAATGACTCATGCATGGGACCGGGGGCGGATGGGAAGAAATTTTATCAGCTCCTGTTCAGCAGCAACGGCGCCCGTTCTCTCGAATGGTACCGGGACACCTATGCACCGGAGAGCAGTCTGGAGGAATTAGACAGGCGAGCCGCGGCCGTCGAACCGGGCGCCGGGGGTTTGATGGCGCTGCCCGAATCTGATAAATACAATGACTTGCAGGGGTTCCTTTATAGGAAACCGGAGCACACACAGGGGCATTACGCCCGGGCAGTAATGGAATCCACGGCAGCGAGCCTTAACGGCCTTCTCGATTCGCTGGGTGATGGCGCCTTCCCGCCTAAGATTCTGGCTACCGGGGGCGGGGCACGCAGCGATCCATGGCTCCGGTTGAAAGCGGACATGCTGGGTATCGAGGTGATAAGGTCTGCTTCCCATGAAGCGGCCTGTTACGGGGCCTGCATGTTTGCCGCTGTCGCAGCAGGCTGGTATAACAGGCTCGGAGAGGTATCATTGGAATGGCTGTCTGTCGATAAGAGTTTCTCACCGGACTCTCGGGCACACGATCTGTACTGCGGGTGGCTGGATCGATACCGCCGGGAAGTGCCGGATCTTTAATTCGTAGCTATGCTTCGTCTTCCCACTCATCGTACAGATGGTTAATCTGACGGGTAAGTCTCTCGAGAGTGTCTGACAGCTTTTTCTCCCGCTTCCGGTCTCCTTCGGAAAATGCGCGGGATAATTCGCTTTCGACCTTCAGCTTCTGTCCTTCGAGTACTGTAATCCGCAGCTCAACCGCCGAAGGGCTGCTTTTCCGTTTTTCGTCAACCTTATTATACTGCCTGGACCGTGTGGAGGCTCTTCCATCCAATTCTTTTGCCGGTTTTCGTCTTTCCGCCCAGAATTCTGAGAAATTGCCGTAGAATTGATAAAACTTCCTGTCCTTAATTTCCACTATAGAGGTAGCGATTTTATCTAAAAAATACCTGTCATGCGATACCGCCAGTATAGTTCCATTAAAAGTAGAAAGGCTCTCTTCAATAGCTTCTCTTGCCGGTATGTCCAGATGGTTGGTCGGTTCATCCAGGATAAGGAAGTTCGTCTCCAGTATCATCAGCCGTGCGAGTTGAAGCCTGTTTTTTTCTCCGCCTGATAGGTCCTTTATTTGCTTGTCCATGTCTTCCCAGGTAAAGAGGAAGCGCGAAAGCAGTGAAAACACATCATTTTTGGTTGAAGGGCGGAGTGAGAGAGACTCTTCGAGAATGGTGGCATCCGGATTGAATATTTCCTGATTCTGGGCGCAGTATCCTACGGTGAGGCTCGGTCCGATACGGAGAATGGTATTGTCCCAGCCGGCGTTTTCAATAACATCTTTAAGAAAGGTGGTCTTTCCGCTGCCGTTTGGACCTACCAGGGCTGCTTTTTCGCCACAGCTTATCTCGAGGGACGCATCTTCAAATAGTGTTCTTTGACCGAACCGCTTACTGTAGGAGTTTACCTGCAGGGCAATATCGGCCTTTGTCTTCCTGACTTCCACGTTGAGGGAAATTCTTGCCTGATTCAGTTCCGGCTTCCGGCCAGCCTGTTTTTGCTCGCGTTTGAGTTGTGATTTCCTCGCCCGCAGCCGTTTCCCCCACGCAGGATCAGCGGTATTTTTCGCGATTTCCGCAAAACGCTTCACCAGAGCTTCAAGTTGAGCCAACCTTTTCTGATTGGCGACATAATCGGACTGCTGAGCAACAAGATTCCGGAGTTTTGTCATCCGGTAGGTGGAGTAGTTCCCCTCATATTCTGTTATCATGCATTTATCAAGCTCGAAAATTTTACTCACAATTCTGTCGAGAAGGTACCGGTTGTGAGAGACAATGAGAACCGCTCCCGGAAAGACGGTAAGAAATTTTTCGAGCCACGCGAGACCTATGTAGTCCAAATGGTTTCCCGGCTCGTCAAGAACGAGGATATCAGGTCTTTCAAGGAGAGCCTGCGCAAAAGAAAGAATATTCTTTTCACCCCCGGAGAGGGATCCGACACTCTGATGCAATTTTCCGGCAAGCCCCAGGCTTGTGAGGAGGCTCTCTGCCCTTTTGGGAATGTCGTCTCCGCCAAATCGGTCAAAGGCATCCCGGATATCCTGATATCGTGCAAGCGCTTTTTCCAGGTTTTCCTGAGTCACCGTTGCCAGATTATTCTCCTCTTTCCTCATCTTCGCTTCTATGCGCTTGAAATCGGCTAAAAGCGTTTCCTCAACAGTTTGTTTGTCTTCATATTCAATGTACTGGGGAACATATCCTATCCTGATACCTTTTTCCCGTACGACTCTTCCGGAAGACGTTTCCTCCTTCCCCAGGAGAAGCCTGATCATCGTAGTTTTACCAGCTCCATTCGAGCCGATCAGGCCGATTTTATTTCCCTTCAGGATTCTGCACGAAATGTTTTTTAGTACATCCTGGGTCCCATAGTATTTACTTGCCTGGTTGAACGTAACCATTTTATT